>CAZPIR010000027.1:0-15943 GCA_964586085.1 uncultured Anaerolineaceae bacterium
TTAAGATTGGTATCGCTGGTTTGACCCATGCCATACGAGGTGAAAACAAAAACGTTTTTCTTGGGGGCAGACATTTCGGCTCCTTGATGGTGAATTGTATTTTCGGCGACCCACCGCGCATGAATTACAACGGCTTGCGTTCCGGCATTCCCGCGCGACGCGGAAACGTGTCGGTCGTGGCTTTGATTTTGGAAACGACGATGAGATGGCGCGGCTCCAAACCGGGCAACTGCACCGATTGAATTGCTTGAATTTCGCTACCGAGAATGCGGAACGCGCGCGTCGCCGATTTTACCTCGTCGTCAATCGCGATGCCTTTTTGCGCGATGAACACGCCACCGACACGCACGAACGGCAACGCGTACTCGGCAAGCAGAGGCAGGTTCGCCACCGCGCGCGCGACGACCACATCGTACTTGTCACGATGCGCCACGTCACGAGCCAGGTCTTCGGCGCGCGCCTGAACCGCGACGGTGTCCGTCAAATTTAAGGTAGCAATGAGATGATTGAGGAACGCGACTTTTTTGCCAACCGATTCGAGCAAGGTCACGCGCAAGCCCGGTCGCACAATTTTGAGTGGCACACCGGGAAAACCCGCGCCGCTCCCCACATCGAGCAGAGACACAGCATCCGCGGGCAACATGGGCACCACCGACAAGGAATCCAAAAAATGTTTGAGGATAACCTGATCACGGTCAATGATTCCGGTCAGATTGACGCGGGTGTTCCAATCGGTCAATTCGCGCAGATAAATTTCAAACGCGGCGAGTTGTTCGGGCGATAGAACAACGTCAAACGCGCGAGCGGCAGTAACTAGTTTTTCCATGAACGCGATTATACCACAAATGATTGCGCGATTCGGCGACTTGACCTATAATTAGAGTGCGCCAGAGACCAACTCGGTGTCAGGAGTCCAGCATGTCAACCGCGCCCGCTTCTCCCGTCGCGGAACTCGGCAAGGTGCCACTCAGCCCCCGCGCGCAACAATTCTTCGACCAAGTTTTCAAACCACGTTACGATGCTTTGCAACAAGCCGTGCGCCAAACGCCGCTCGTCATCCTCGTGTGGGGTCCGGGCGCGAGTGCCGCCGACCTCTATCAAAAGCGTTTGCAAATCCGCGACAAACTCCGCGAACTAGGGCACGCCGCCATGTTTAGCGAAGAACTCGCCGGCAGTACGTCGGACCATTTTTCGCAAAAAGGCATCGAGTTTCTCCAAGCCCAAGCCGCCGATTTGATTGTCGTGATGCAAACGTCGTACGGCTCAGTCGCCGAGGTGCACGACTTTGCGAGTTATCGCATCATCAATTTCAAGATGCTGATTTTCATTGACGAGCGCGCGCAAGATGGGTACTCGTATCGCGGCGCATTGACCGAACTCAAAACGTTGTACGGCAACGTCGAGACATTCAAATATCCCGACGACATTACCCAGTGTCACTTGCTCGGCAAGGTGCTCGAAAAGGTTGGCGTTCTACAAATGGTCAAGTACCGCGACCAACAAAACGCGGCGAGTTGGAGCGCGCGATGAACACACCGACGCCCACGCCGCACAATCTGCTCGAACTCTACCGCGCGCATCACGACGAGATTGACGCACTCACCGACCCGGTTAGTTTTTTCATCCTGGGATTTATCAATCACGCCGGCAAGGTCACGCTCGATGAACTCACGCGCGACGTGAACCTTTCGTTGAGCGAACTGCGCGTCAAGCTCGTGCCACTCCTGCGCGGCAAGCTGATTCACGATGCCAAAGGCATCCTGACCATCACCCCACTTGGCGCTCAAGTACTCGGCGAGTTGGGATTTCCGGCGCAAGCCATTCCCGCATCGAATCAAGCAAGGAATCCAACCCAGCAACCAGTACGCACAGCGAATTCAAACTGGCAATTTGCAACGCCCAAAGCATCACCACCGGTAACCAAGCCTCCATTTAATTGGGGTGCATTGATTGGCATTGCCGCGACAATCATCTTGCTCGCCATCGTCGGCGGCGGGACATTGCTTCTCACACTTGCGCCAACACCCACGCCTACTTTTACCGCGACAGCCAGCCCGACGTTTACAAATACACCCAGCCCCACTAGCACCCCCTCGCCCAACATTGTGGTGCCGGGCATCGTTTCGCCAACGCCAACCGCATCAAGCACGCCCTCGCCGGCGCGCACACTCACACCCTCGGTTACCCCGTCGCGCACGCTCACACCAACGCGCACACCAACGGTCACGCGCACCGCTCAGCCAGTGACCATCAATCTCGCACCGAACGAAGACGCGTACGTGACTTCGGCATGTTCACCGACCGGCGTCAACAACACCGACCGGTTGTACGTCGCTTCGAACGGCGGCGACCCGGATTGTCCGAGCGCGCGTCAACGCGCCTTATTGCATTTCGACCTCAAACTGCCGGCAAACGCGGTCGTCACCCAAGCCAAGTTGAATATGCATGTCATCGCCGGCATGGCGGGCACCACCCGCATCGGCGTGCATCGCGTCACTGACAAGTGGTCGCAAACTTTGGTCACGTGGAACAATCAACCTGGACGCACGGCAATGTATGATAATGTCAACGTCGGCGGCGAAGGTTGGTACATGTGGGATGTCGTTAAAATGGTGGACGAGTGGCAGACCGGCACGCAACCAAATTTTGGACTCGCGCTCGTCAACACCAGCGAGAACGTGGACACCAGCAACTTTCGCTCGTTTAACAGCGGCGAGTTTCTCAATCGCGCGCTTCGCCCGTATTTACAAATCACCTATCAACTCAAATAAGTCGTGGTATAATTTACCCATGCCAAACTTTCAACTAGAATCTCCTTTTCAACCGACCGGCGATCAGCCCGCCGCCATCGAAAAACTGGCGCAAGGTATTCAACGCGGCGACAAGTACCAAACCTTGCTCGGCGCGACCGGCACCGGTAAAACGTTCGTGATGGCGGCGATCATCGAAAAAACACAAAAGCCCACACTCATCCTCGCCCACAACAAGACGCTTGCCGCGCAACTTTATTCCGAGTTTCGCGAATTTTTTCCGCACAACGCCGTCGAGTACTTTGTCTCGTACTATGACTATTATCAACCCGAAGCGTACGTGCCACAACACGATCTCTACATCGAAAAAGATTCGAGCATCAACGAAGAGATTGATCGTTTGCGGCTCGCCGCGACCTCGTCCCTGCTCTCGCGGCGCGATGTCATCATCGTCGCCTCCGTGTCGTGCATCTATGGTCTCGGTTCGCCCGAAGAGTACGCGCGCGTCTCGGTCAAATTGAAACGCGGCGAAACGCGCAATCGCGACAAGGTTCTGCGCCAACTCATCGAAAATCATTACGAGCGCAACGACCTCGACCTGGGTCGCGGCAAATTTCGCGTGCGCGGCGACACGATTGAAATTGCGCCGGCATACGGCACGACCGCGTACCGCGTCGAATTTTTCGGCGACGAAATCGAACGCATCACCGAAGTAGACACGACGACCGGCGAAGTGCTTTTTGAACACCCCGACATTGAAGTTTTTCCGGCGAAACATTTCATCACGCCGCAAGACAAACTCCAAGCGGCAATCCAGGACATTGAGCAAGAACTCACGAGTCAGGTCAGCAAATTTCAAGAGCAAGGCAAACTGCTCGAAGCACAACGCATCGAACAACGCACGCGCTACGACCTGGAAATGTTGCGCGAGATTGGTTATTGTTCCGGCGTCGAAAATTATTCGCGTCCGCTCGCGCAACGCGCACCAGGCTCGCCGCCCTGGACGCTGTTCGATTATTTTCCGGACGATTTCCTGATGTTCATTGACGAGTCGCACATGACCGTGCCGCAAGTGCACGGCATGTACAACGGCGACCGCGCGCGCAAAGAAACCTTGATCGAATTTGGGTTTCGCCTGCCCAGCGCACTCGACAATCGTCCTCTGCGCTACGAAGAATTTGAAAAAGAATTAAACCAGGTCATTTTCGTCAGCGCAACACCCGCCGCGTACGAAATGGGAATCAGTAGTCAGGTCGTCGAGCAAATCATTCGCCCGACCGGCTTGATTGACCCCGAAATCATCGTGCGCCCCATCAAGGGTCAGGTGGACGATTTGCTCGCGGAGATTCGCAAGCGTCTCGAAAAACACGAACGCGTGCTCGTCACCACGTTGACGAAACGCATGGCAGAAGACCTGGCGGAGTACTTGCACGAGCTCGGCATCAAGGTTCACTATCTCCACTCGGAAGTGCAAACATTCGAACGCATCGAAATTCTGCGCGACCTGCGGCTCGGCATTTACGACGTCGTCGTCGGCATCAATTTATTGCGCGAAGGTTTGGACTTGCCCGAGGTGTCGCTCGTCGCGATTCTCGACGCGGACAAGGAAGGCTTTTTGCGAAGCGGCACGGCGCTCATTCAAACGATTGGGCGCGCGGCGCGTCACGTGAGCGGACAGGTGATTATGTACGCGGACGTGATGACGGATTCGATGAAACGCGCGATTGACGAGACGACCCGCCGACGCGCGATCCAGGTCGCGCACAACACCGCACACAACATCGTGCCGCAAGGCATCGTCAAGCAAGTGCGCGATCTCACGAGTCGCGTGCATGCCGCCGCTGAAGGCAAAGAAGCGTACACGACCGGCGGCATCGGCAAAATCGAAAAATCGGACGGCGCGAAATTGATCGAGGAACTGGAAAAGCAAATGAAGCAAGCCGCGCAAAATTGGGAATTTGAAAAAGCCGCCTTGTTGCGCGACCAGATCATCGAAGTGCGCCAGATGCTCGACCTACAAGACACGCGACCTGAATGGAAAAAAGTGATGGAAGACGAAAACCGTCACGAGTTGGAAGAATTGCGCGCTAAAAAACCAGCCGCTCCCGCGCGCCGCAAAAGATGACCCCACTCAAGGAGAAAGACATGCACAAAATCGAACAGACATACATCATCGCCGCGCCGCCGCAAGACGTGTGGCGCGCATTGACCGACACCAAAATCATTCGCAAGTGGTCGGGCGCGGGCGCAAAATTTCCGCTCAAGACCGGCGCGGCATATTCGTTGTGGGACGGGAGCATTGCGGGCGAAATTCTCGCGATTGTGCCGGAACGCCGACTCGCACAATCGTGGAAGCCGGAGAACTGGACGATCACCAACTCAGTTGTGACGTTCACGCTCACACCGACCCAGGATGGCACGCGCGTGGATTTACGGCACGAAAATGTCGAGGACTGGGATTTGGAAGGCACCACCCAGGGTTGGGATTTGTACTATCTCGGCGCAATCAAACGCATGTTTGAAGCGCCGGTGGCAAAGGCAAAAACTGGGCATGCGAACACCGTGAAAGCAAAGCAACCGGCAAAAGCGAAAAAGCCGGCGATCAAGAAAACGACAACCAAGAAAAAACTTGGGGCAAAGAAAAAATAGGGACAAAATAAATCCCGCTCTTTCATCAGAGCGGGATTTTTTCAACGCGTCAATCAATTTATTCCGGCAATCGTCCATACAGCACTGTCAACTCGCGCAAACGCGCGGCAACATTTTGATCGAGCGCGCCGGGCAGAACGCGCCAACACCAATTCGGCGCGCCACTCGTACTCGGCAGGTTCATCCGCGCGGCGTTCCCCAGCGACAATAAATCTTGCGCTGTGGTCATCGCCGTGTGCGCCACCGATGACCACGCCAGCCGAATCAAATCCCATGCCAAATCCGAACCATCCCGCGCAACATAACGCCGCACATAATCGCGTGTTTTTTCATCCGCCGCGCGATACCATCCCATCGTGGTGTCATTGTCGTGCGTGCCAGTGTAGACGACGGCTTGGCGTGTGAGGTTGTGCGGCAAAAACGGATCGGTCGCATCGCCGCCAAAACAGAATTGCAAAATTTTCATCCCCGGAAATCCAAATTCGTTTTGAAGCGCATCCACCCCGGCGCGGGAGAGTTTATCATACTCGCCCAGGTCTTCGGCGATGATGGCGACCTGGTCGAGCGCGGCATTGACCGCGCGAAATAATTCTGCGCCCGGCGCGCGTTTCCACTTGCCCTTGATCGCGGTCTTTTCCTTCGCCGGCACTTGCCAATAATTGTAAAAGCCGCGAAAGTGATCAATCCGAATCACATCGGCTTGCGTGAACGCGAGACGAAAACGCGCAATCCACCACGCAAATTTTTCTTCCGCCATCACATCCCAGCGATAAAGCGGATGACCCCACAGTTGTCCAGTCGTGCTGAAATAATCCGGCGGCACACCCGACACGACAACCGGTTTGAGGTCTTTATCAAAGTTGAACAGGCGCGCATTTGCCCACACGTCCGCGCTATCGTACGCAACAAAAATCGGAATGTCGCCGATGATGCGAATGTCACGCGCATTCGCATACGCTTTCACCGCGTGCCACTGTTCAAAAAATTGCCATTGGCGATATTTGAAATTTTCGATTTCGTTGGCAAGCGATTTGCGCGCATGCGCCAGCGCATGTGGCTCGCGCATTTTTAGGTCGCGCTCCCATTCGGACCACGGTTGACCTTGACGCGCGGATTTGATCGCCATGAACAGCGCGAAATCGTCGAGCCAGTCGGCGTGTACGCGACAAAATTTGGCGAACGCTTTGCGTTGCGCGACCGGCGCACTCGTCGAAAAATTAGCGAACGCCCGATCAAGCAATTCGTCCTTGAACGGAATCACCGCGCCAAAATCCACGCGGTCGCCTGGGAACTTGGGAGCCTCAACAAAATCAGATTCAGCAAGATGTCCAAGTTCGACTAGTTTTTCCGGGCTGATGAGCAAGGGATTGCCCGCGAGTGCCGAGAGACCTTGATACGGCGAATCGCCAAACCCGGTTGGACTGAGCGGCAAAATTTGCCAGTAGGTTTGGCCGGCGTCTGCAAGAAAATCTATGAATTCAAAAGCGCGCGCGCCCAAATCGCCAATGCCAAATTTACCGGGCAACGAGGTCGGATGCAAGATCACACCACTACGTCTGGGAAAAGTCATCAGTGAAAATCTCCTGGCAAGCGCGGCAACCGACAGCAGATCGCCGACTGCCGCACAATTTTACGGCGAATCAAATCGCCATGATGTCAACCAAAGCGAATCTGCGCCGACACTCAAGGGCAAGCGTTGCAAATCGTCGCGCGTGTACACGCCCAACGCAAAACGATACGTGCCCGCGCGCAAATTGTCCGGCAATTTCAACGGATGCAACTGAACGACCACATCGCCCGGCATCAAATCTTCCGTCACCGCGTCAAAGCCATCGAATTGCGCGACGACGTTTTGATTCGCGTCAAGCAAATGCACAAACGCGGCGACGCTCGGCGGACGTTTGAGCACGCGCCAAAAAGTGAGCATGTTCAACTCATCGGCGGCGCGCGCATCGGCGTTGAGCATTTCATAACCCAGGAATTCGAGCGAGTCGCCAACACGCACCACATCCTGGATCGGCATACTCGTGTTCGGCAAATAAATTTTGTTCGCACGTGCGCGCGCGAGATGCTCGTCGAATCGCGCGCGTGAAATCGCATACACGCGCAGTAATCGCCGCCCTTCCGAATCGAGACGCGGGTCAACGTAAAGTGGCGCATCCAGGTCAACGAACGCATCGAGCAATGGGCGCGAGGGCGCGCCAAAAATTTGAAAGGCAACACGCCAGCCCTGGGAATGTTCCGGCAGAACCAACGCGTTCAGTGTCGAGTAACGCACCGCTACATCGCGACGTTGAATCACGCGCTGAATATTCGTCTTGCGCCAGGGAAGGAACACATCCATCACATAATTCAACGGCGTCGCGTCCGGCGATTGATTCACATACTTGCCCGCGCCATCAAAATACGCGAGTGTCATACCGTAAATATTTGGATTGTCGAGCCAGACCTGGAACAGATCGGTCGCCGTGCGCGCATAGATTGAAATGCCTACCAAAACAACGAACGCCGCGTACACGGCGCGCGTGCGCCACTCGCGCGCATCGAATCGTGCCCACAACCATTCGAGCGGCAAAACCGGCACGAGCAACAGACCGGGCAAAATGCCAATTGAGCGCGTCCAGCGCGGCGGATTTTCCGCAAGCACGTTCGGCACCAGCATCACAGCAATGACGATCAACTGCAACGCGTACTCGGGTTTGCGCCAACGCCACACGGCAAGTGCGACACCAAGATAAAATAACGCGCGCTCGATGCCGACGAACACGGGGCGACCTTCGATATTACGCACCCAGTTCATATCGCCGCGCACCGTGAACATGCCAAGCGTGTCTACAATGTTCGTGACACCCATCTGCCAATCGCCTTGCATGAGCCAGCCGCGCGCGCTCAAATCGCTAACGTGAAAATCCAATCCTGGGTTGAGCCAGAGATACAGATGAAGCGGCAACGCGAGCAACATCATCACGCCAGCATAAACGAGCAAAGCGCGCCAACGTTTTTGAAACAGCTCGCGTTGAAACAGCGCGAGATAAATCACTAACAGAACAACAATCGCCGGAAAGCCGCGTCCCGATAAAAACGTGTAATGCGTTAGCCCGGCGAACAGCGCGCCGATGAATGCCCAACGCCGTGCCTCGCGTTCAGTCGTCGCGCGGAGCAAAGCAATCAACGCGAGCAGAGCCGGCACCATCATCACCGGCTGGCTAATCTCGCGCAAACCGAGCCGACCGAAAATAGTGGACCACCACAGCGATGCCGTCAATGCCGCCGCCATCACGCCCACACGCCGACTGCGAAACAGCGTGCGTCCGTACGCATACATCAACACGACCAGCACCATGCTCCACGCAACGGAAGGAAAACGATTCGCAATCACACTATCGCCGAGAATTGCAAAGAACGGCGCGAGCGTGAATTGATAGAGCGGCTCGTTACCCTCGTTCTGCGGATAGAACGGCGCGAGATGTCCGCGCAAAATATCGAGCGCAATGTCGCCCTCGTCCACTTCGTCGCCGTGATACGGGAAATCGAGCAGACGGTACTCGCGCAGAAAAAATGCGGCGAGCAAAATCACGATCAATAAAATCCAGGTTGTCTTTTGTTTCAACTTGATCACTCTCAACGCAACGACGCGCATTATACCTCAAGTTTGAAATTTGCGATGCGTTGGGGGCAAACAAAAAAACATGGGACGCACATCCCATGTTTTTTTGTTGAACTTTTTTATTCGCGGCTAGTACGCGCCCTTGCCGCCAAACACAACCGGAATCGTGCGCCACAAAATCTGGATGTCGAACCACATTGTATAGTTGCGGATGTAATACAGATCCAAACGCACGCGATCGGCATACGACACATCACTACGTCCACTGATTTGCCACAACCCAGTAATCCCCGGTTTGACCGTCCACAAATTCAAACGCCATTTGCCATACTTGTCCACTTCGGCGGGCGTAATCATGCGCGGACCGACAATACTCATTTGGTTCAACAATACGTTGAACAGTTGCGGCAATTCATCGAGACTGTACTTGCGAAGCCATTTGCCGGCGCGCGTGACGCGCGGATCGTCCTTGAGTTTTTGATTCGCTTCGAGTTCGGCTTTGAGCGCCGGATTCTTGGCGAGAATTTCGTCGCCATTGATGTGCATCGTGCGAAACTTGAACGCATCGAACGGACGACCGCGCCGACCCAAGACACGGCGACGATGAAACACCGGACCGGGCGAATCGAGCTTGACCAGCAATGCCAGGATTGCCATCACTGGCGCAAGCACCAACAATGCCCCAAGCGCGATGCTGTAATCGGTGAACATCTTGACTGCCGTCTCGACACCGTCGAGGCGAACCTTGCGCATGCTCACCAACGGCACGGAGCCGATTTCTTTGACGCGCACGCCGGAGGTGAAAATTTCAAACAAGCCGGGCGAAAAACGCAATTCAACCTTGTCCGAATTGCCGAACGATTGGAACACCCACAACACATCCTCACGCGGCAGGGCTGAGGCGGACACAATCAACTCGTCCACATCGAGCGATTCAACGATGCGTTGCAAAGAATCCAGCGAACCGATCACGCGCAGGTCGCCTTCGATCTTGGTGCCGGGCGCGGAATAGTTGTCCACAAAGCCAATGATCTCGGCGCCGCAACCGGACCAACCCATCAGTTGATGCGCCACTGCCACGGCTTCTTGATCCGTGCCGACAATCAAGGTGCGCGCCGTCAGAAAACCACGCGCGCGCAAGAGATAACTCACACGCCGCATCAAGAAACGCGCCAAGGTCACAAAAACAATCGCGCCGAGCCACGCCAACACCAACCAACCGCGCGAGACGCGGATGAATGGAACCAGGAACACGCTGATGACAATCAGTGTGAACGCAACCGAACACGCATTGAATACTTTTTTGTATTCCTGCGTACTGCTGAAAAGATAATGCGGGTTGTAGAGTTCCGAAACCAGGAACACCAGCAACCAGATAGGCGTGGCGATAGCGCTGAGCGCGATATGAATACTGGCAGATTCAGCCGTTTCGTCAAAGACAACCCAGCCAAATTCAAAACGCACAATATAGGCAACGGCGAATGCAATCACCAATGCCAACAAATCAGCCACAAACAGACCGACCAAGAATAGATCGTATTGGCTGGAACGACTAAGTTTGAACCGCCGGGTTGAGTTGGTTAGGAGTACGGAAGACGCCATATTAATTCCCCTTCCACAATGTTCATTGCGAGTTCGCGTGGGCGAGATGCTCGGCGTAGATCTCGACCAGGTGCTGAGTGATTTTTTTCCAATCGTGATTCTGTTCGACGTACTGACGACCTTGCCGCCCGACCTGGGCGCGCAAGCCTGGGTCGTTCAATGCGCGCATAATCTCGCGCGCGAGACTGTCGGGCGAATCGCCGACAAGCAACTCGATGCCATGCCGCACTGGCAACGCCCCCACCGCCACCTGGGTCGTCACGACGGGTGTCTGCATCGCCATTGCTTCGAGCACCTTGTTTTGAATGCCCGCGCCGTACATGATCGGCGCAATTGCCATTGTTGCGCGCGCAAGATACGGTCGCAGGTCATCTACCGCGCCGGTCACGCTGACGCGCGCGGGGTCTTGCTGGGCAAGTTGCTTGACCTGTTGCGGCGGTTTTTGCCCAACGATCTGCACACGCACATCCGGCATTTGCGCCCACACACGCGGCATCACATCGTTCACCAAATACATCGCGGCGGTGGCATTCGCGTGATAGCTCATTTTGCCGGTCAAGACGAGTGTGCGTGGCTCGCGTGTCAAATCGAGCGGTGTGAAATAAGCCAGGTCAACGCCATTCGGCAAAACAGTAATCCGGTCTTGTACTGATTGACGCGCAGGATAAAATCGGTTGGACAATTCGACCAGTGCCTGCTTGTCTTTTGACGACGTAACCAATACCCGCGCAAATTGTTCGAGCAACCACGCTTCATGCTGGCGCGTGCGTGGCAATTCCGAACGAGTGACAATTTTGCCGAACGGATTACGACTCACGCGCGCCGCCTGTTCAAACAAAAAACTGATGCAATCTACGCTGTCCCACACAACCGGCACGCGGTTTTGCGTTTGTGATTGGACATACAGTCCATACTGCGCACCGCGCAAATGCTCGACATGAACGACATCTATAGACTGCGCTCGATCTTGGACAGCAGACACGATGCGCTGGGCGAGACGGGGCTTCCACGAGTACCGTGTCTGCAAAGGTTTGCCGGTTGCCGCCGCACGTATCAAATTGACCAGCACATTCTGTTTTGTCAAACGTTCCGCCAAGACTTGAATCCCGTTTTTGGCGAATTCGTCTAGCACACGTTGCTCAGCTTGGTTTTCCACCAGTGTCGCCAGGGTAACGCGATGCCCTTGTTGTGCGAGCGTATGAATGAAATTAAAAGGGCGCGTGCGAATGAGCGTAGGCGTGTATGGGCTGACAAAAAGAATGTGCATTGTATTACGCTATCAAAACAATCCAATAGTACCGGTTTCCTACTATAAAAGAGCACCCAATTATATCACTTGATACACCAATTATTAGGGTTTTTATCCCTATAATTGAGTCTTTACCAAATTCAAATGAATCGCTTATGTGGCGTGCGCCAGCCCGTTTCACTTGATACCAAGTTGAGCAGACTCGCGAACAAACTATATTTAGTTTGCAGAATGGCGTCAAGCCCGAACGGAGCACCTAGTCGTAGTCACAGTCTAGTCGGTTGGCAAGCGACGACGAGCGATTAATCATTTGGAGCGATTTCTCTGGGTACCTTTGGACTATTTATAAGAATATCGAAGATTTTATAATGAGAGCGGACATTTAACAGATAACAAATTGATTCTGTCCTAACACACCTGTTTGGACAGACATCTAGTATGGCTGGAGAAAAGGGTTTTCTCCCAACATTCCCTCGCTTTTGATCCACGCGCCATCCCCATTGGCACAATGACGTGCATTGTACTCCAGCCCAAATCTGCTGTCCATCGCTCTTCCCAACATCATTTCCTCTCGCGACCACTGAAATCGCAATCTGTCGCCAGAGCTTTTGCCGTTCGACAGCGGGTATCATCATCACGTCACTCTCCTCCGCTTATCACAAAAACAAGATCGCGCTGATTGTGGCGCACAAAGGTTGTCTAATGTTAGACCAAAAACTGGCACGTCTCCTTTTCATCTTTGGCATCGTGGTTATGCTTGCCCTGTTGAACATTCCACAAGCCGATGCCCAAACACCATTCACACCTACGCCTACCCGCACGGTTGCCCAAGCCCCTTCTGCCGGACTACAGCTTTTTGCGCCGATGATCGTCAGAACGGGTAGCCAAGTCGTTCCGACAGCAACCCGCACACCCACAACTAGCGCTCAGCCAACTGCTACGCGAACGCCTACCCGTACTTCAACCCCCACCACCCCTGTGCCCACAACCTGTATTTCGCCGACCGGCGCTGAATGGGCGATGGTCGCGGCAAACGCTCAACGCACCTCGTGGACACCGGAAGAAGTTCGATGCGATTTGCACGTCGAATGGTACCGCCCCATCGAACCATACATTCCTTACAAAGTTCAACCCATCGCCGCAAATGGCAAAATCTATGTTTCTTCGGCGCGCGGATTGTATGCGTTCAACGCGACCAACGGCAATATTGATTGGGTCTATCCCACCGAACTGCCTTTGGGACACTCACCCACGATTGCAACCATCAACAGCAAAAAGACGGCTTTTGTCGGCGGCATGGATCGCAAAATTCACAGCATTGACGCAAACACTGGTCAAAAAACAACTGGTTATACTGCCTATGAAGCCATCGCTGGTTTTGAAACCAATCCACTCGTCATCAATGATTCGTATGTTAGTAATACAATCTTGGCAGGCAACCGTGACGGTTATTTTTACGCGCTCGATGCCGTGACCGGCGCGCTCAAGTGGCGCTATCAAACGAGCGGTCCGATTCGTTTCTCCGCCGCATATAAAAATGGCGTGCTCTACTTTGCTTCCGACGATGCTTATGCGTACGCCTTGAACGCCAGCAACGGCTCGCTCGTCTGGAAGTCTGCCAAGTTATTAGGCGAAGGATTTAGTTCGTTCTGGCCCGTCATCTACACGAACAAAACCACAAACACCGATTACGTGATTTTTAGCGGCGGCGAAAATTATCGCAACGCAGAAATCTCGATCACGGGCGATGAGACTGCAAAAATTTTCGGCACGATTCCGTTGGGCAACCTGATTGGACCCACCGGCACGGTAGCAGGCGATTGGGCTTCGGGCACAGTTACGATGGACGGGAGTGCCCTCGCAAGTTACTTTGAAAATTATCCGCATCGCCGCACCGTCTTTGTGCTGAATCGCAACACGGGCGCCGAATTCACATTCGACTCTAACGGTAATGGCAAAGCCGAATACGCGCCGTTCTCCTGGTCGGGCGTCACGCAATCGGGCAACAAGTATCCGCCCATCGTCAATGGCATTGACGGTGTCTACTATCAGCAAACCGCGTACTATTCCGGCGGCTGGGTTTCGCGCGGCGCGCCGGTCGGTTGGAAATTCGGCACGCAGTATCTCAGCAACGTAGCACAAGGTAGTGGCGTGCCCGATACAACGGCAAGCGACGAGCCGACAAGTTATTCTTCGGGCGGGCGCATCATTTACTGGTCACTTTGTTGCGACCGTGAAGCTGGCGCATTCGACATCACTATGCCGTACGGGCAAGCTAATCGCGCATGGGGTTACTATGGTGCCGGTTTCGCCGGTCAAGCGCCTGGTTATCAAGCGATGTACAATGACGGCGACCCGAACCTCTACAATCAGATTGATGGTTGGCAACAGTACGCAGGCGCAAGCCAAAGCAAGAATGGCGTTTACGGCAAACACAGTTCCACCCAATCGCCGCCGGTGCCATATCAAGGCAAACTGTATTTTTTGAAAGGCAACGCGCTTGTCGTGTTTAGCCCAACAGCTACCACACCTACACAACTCGCGCTCGCCACAACAGTCACGACCCAGGGTGTCGCCACTCCGCCGACGAGCACGGAAGTGAAACAACGCCTCGAAACCGAAGTGCAAAAGATGGTGAATGCCGGGCACTTGCGCCCAGGTTATCGTCCCGCCGGTTTCGTAGACCTGTATGGCGAAGGTTGGTACACCGACGACCGCGAGCTGGGTGAGATTTTCGATTACTTTCAAAATCCCGCCGATACGGTCGCTACTTTACTCCAAGCCCTGCCACATCTTTCGACCGGCTTGCAAGCACAAGTCAAGACGTACTTGCAAAATAACTATGGTCCTGGAAAAACCTATTCGTTCACCAGCGTCGTGCACATTGGTTGGCAAAATGGCGCGGCACGCGAAGCGTTTGTGACACCTCCCGAAGTGTGGGATTACTGGGGCAAAAATTCGCGCCCGCCGACGCTTGCTCAGACCTCGCCGATTTGTGGCGAGTGCGGCTACTGGCAACGTTTCCCGCCGTACAATTTTTACGCGGCGTGGAAGTATGCGCTAGTCTTTGGCAACGCCAAAGCCACCTTCGATTCAATGAGTAGCAAGCTCGAAGCACCGCCAAGCGATGCGTACTTGATCAAGTTTCCGTACATTCTCCACCAGTACATCGCCGGGTATCAAGGTTACTTGGAATTGCAAAAACTGGCCGGCTATACGGAAAACGCAACGATACGCAATACCTACAATCGCTTGCTCAGTTTGCGCGTGGCGAACTTTGCCAAAGATACACCGTTCTACGGGACGTACACGGTCGGCGTGACCAATTACAGTCGCACGTTGAGTGTGGCGCGAAATTTCATGTTCCTCACACCGGAACTGGGCGCTTATTTGAGCCAGAATATTCAGACCCAGGTACAGACCGCAATCAACGAATACAACTCGGTCGCGCCTTATTGGTTCGTCTCCAACTATGACGACTCGTACGGCGAAGGCAGTTTCCAACCGCTGTACGACTCGCCCGCGCTCTTTCAAGCCAAGGCGTACATCCTGAAACAAAATTACAGCGAACTCGCCAAGTGGCTCGACGTGCCCGGGTTTTATCAAGGCGATCTGTTTTATATCCAAAATCTGATCGCCGCACTGAACGCACCGCAATAACTCTTACAAAGTTCAGGGCAACATCGAAATTTACATCAAACCCGGAGGAACACTTGGTATTCCTCCGGGTTCGTTATCTGAATTCGAATCAAAAATCGTTAACGCGCGGTTGCTCAAATTTTTAGGTTGCGGTAGAATAGCGCATCCGGTTACCCAATCCGGCAATCCCATCATCTAGAAAGTTTAGACTATGCGGCGGATTATCCAATTCAGCACATCCCTGAGCGTGATATTGCTGATTTTCATACTCGTCGTGGGGGGAACAACCACGAGCACACAGAACGTTCCCAGTGTTTTTGCAGAACCCAAATCTCAAACAGGATCCAGTCGGGTTTATCTTCCTTTATCGTTCAAGAATGCGCCAACCAACCCACCACAACCGGTGGGTGTTCTGCGTGTCAATCCCGCCAACCCACGCTACTTTAC
>CAZPIR010000028.1:0-15342 GCA_964586085.1 uncultured Anaerolineaceae bacterium
GGCGGGCACAAAATCGTGTTGCCAGTCCGTGTTGACGGTGAGCGACACGACCATCACCGGCTTGTTACTCTTGACGATGAAATAGTCGCCATCTTTTTTCGGCGCGGGGCTGGAACGTGAACCGTCGTCATTGACCGCGCCTTGCCAAATGTAAACGATGTACGATTGCCCGGTGTTGAGCGCAAGTCCGGTTTTGGTGTCGTCATTGTCGCCGTCGGTGTTGTCGTCAATGATGTCAACCGTCGTGCCATCCTGAATCGCGGTGACGATGAGTGTGCCGTCGCGAGTGTTGACCGCGCTCGCCGGCACAAAGATGCCAAACTTGGTCGAGGTCTCACCGACCGCATTCGTCGTCGGCGCGCCGAACGATGCCGCGAGCCAGAGCAGGGTGATGATAATGATGAGACGAGCGATAAAAATGAATGACGAGGATTTCACGTTTGCTTGTTTCCAAAGGCGATTTA
Source organism: uncultured Anaerolineaceae bacterium (assembly GCA_964586085.1). Classification (GTDB taxonomy): domain Bacteria; phylum Chloroflexota; class Anaerolineae; order UBA4142; family UBA4142; genus JACRBM01. The sequence goes on from CAZPIR010000028.1 coordinate 465, forward strand.
TTCGCGTGCAGTCCTGACCCAACCTTGCTTGTCAAGTTTCAATAGAACACGCACGTACAACCAAATTTTCCACACCACAAATTGCGGCGCGTGAAGCAATGCTTCGTACACTTTTTTCGGCGCGCGCGCGAGCCACAGCCCGCTGAAAATGTACGCGACCTGACCGAGCAGATTGAATGTCGCAAGCACCAAGCCAAATGTGATGCGGCGTTTGTTACGCGGCGTGATGAACCACAAGAAAATTTCAGCGACCCACAACAGCACGCTGACGCCGGCGAGGATCGAAGTCGGCGGGATGAGGTGTTCCATCGCCGCATCGAAATGCGCGACGCTCTTTTTTTCGACCGCTTGTTGCATCAACGGCGGCACGTACTTTTTCGCCATCTCGACGCGCCCGCTTTCCCAGCGCACGTTTTGTGTTTGCGACCCGGCGAGCGTGCCCGGCATTTCCGCCCACACGATTGCATCCGGCGCGAACGCCACGCGCTCGCCGGCAAGGATGAGCGTCATATGATACTCAATGTCCTCGGTGACGGATGCCGACCAGGGATGCGCACGCAAAATGTCGGACGCGAAAACCATCCCGTTGCCTTTTAGTCCCGCCGACCCGCCGAACATCGCGCGCCCAAGTGGACGTAAATAATGCAGAACCGCGAGCGCGATGTAACGCAGACTCACGCTCCACGTGCGGTCTGGGTCGCGCACAGCATAGTACGCCTGAATCACGCGCTCGCCGCGCGCGAGCCGCGTGTCCATCACGCGCAGAAAATTCGTCGAGATGATCGAATCGGCGTCGAGAATCATCACCGCATCGTGCGCGATGTTTTCGCCCCAGATTTTTTGCAGTGCCCACTGGAGCGCATAGCCCTTGCCGCGTAGTTCCGTGTTGAATCGCTCGTGAACGATTGCGTCGGCTTGTCGAGCAAGCAATGCCGTTTGGTCGTCGCAGTTGTCGGCGATGACGTGTACCGAGTACAGGTCGCGCGGATAATCGAGTTGCGCAAGATTGGCGAGCAAACTGGGAATCAGTTTTTCTTCGTTGTGCGCCGGAATCAAAATGATGAAACGTGAATGCGGCTCGCTGTTCAACCGAGTGCGACGCGGCGCGCGCAAAGCATTGCCGGTCAGCCACAACAAATAGCCAACGAGCACAGCCCAGATTGCTTCGATGCAAAATAAAATTGCGCGGATGAGTTTCATCGGATTTCTCTTTTCTGAATACTAATTACTGGTTACTGACTTTCTCGCGATAATATGCCAACATTTGCGGCAACGCAAACAACGGATCGCTCGGTGGTTCGATACCCAGTTTCTCGCGCATCAAGTTCACGTTCGCGGTGAACTTGGCAACTTCGACCGAGCGCGCCGGTTGGCGATCCAATTTCGCGGACGTGCCGACGAGCTGAATGATGCGGTCGGCGAGATCGAGAATCGGTGTGCCAATGCCGCTCGCGATGTTGATTGGCTGACCAACCATGTCGGCTTTGCTCGCGCGCAACAATGCCTCGACGATTTGATCAATCCAAATGAAATCAATCAACTGCGTGCCGCCGTACACAACCAGGTCTTGGCCTTGCAGAGCGCGCGTCAACCAAATCGGAATCACGCGATCAAAATCGCGCGTGCCGTACGCGTTGCCCAAACGCACAATCGCGGTTTCCAAATCGAATGTGTTGAAAAATACGCGCGCGTACGCTTCGCCGGCGAGTTTGCTCGCGCCGTACGTGTTCTTGCTGAGGAGCGGATGATTTTCATCCACCGGCAAGTACTGCGCTTCGCCGTATGCCTCGCGCGACGAGGTGAACACGACGCGACGCACCTGGCATTCGTGCGCGACCTTGAGCACATTGTACGTGCCGATCACGTTAGTTTGAAATGAATAATCCGTGTTCGTCACCGCGCCCATTACGTTCGACTGCGCGGCGAGATGAAACACAAATTCGGCGTCGCGAAATTCCTGGGTCAGCAAAGTGGTGTCACGAATGTCGCCTTCGACAAATTTCACGTTGGGGTTGTCGCGATGGGGCGCGAGATTTTCGCGTTTGCCGCGAAACAAATTGTCAATCACGACGATCGCGCCCCAGTTGTCGCGCACGAGGCGATCAACCAAATGACTGCCGATAAAACCGGCGCCGCCGGTCACGATGACTTTCATTTTAATTCTCCGTGTAGGCAAAATTTTCGATGGGCGCGCGATGTTTGCCCGCGGTGGCATTTTGCAAAACATCGGCAACGCGCGCGGCAAAGCGTTCGACCGTGAATCCGTGTTCGACCCGTTCGCGTCCATTCGATCCCAAGCGTTTGCACAACATTTCGTCCTCCGCCAAACGAATCACCGCATTCGCCACCGCGTCCACATCGGCCGGGTCCACGAGAAAGCCGGTGACATTTTCGACAACGGCATCGGCAACGCCGCCCGCGCGCCCGGCAATGACCGGCTTGCTCGCCGCCGCCGCTTCGAGAAAGACGATGCCGAATCCCTCTACTTCGCTACCGTCATCACTCGGTCGCGTGGGCATCACGTACGCGTTGCACGCGTAAAAGTACGCCGGCAAATCGCGATCACTCACACGCCCGGCAAATGTGACGCGACTCGCCACTTGCATCTGCGAGGCGAGCGTGTGCAGTCCGCGCACATCGGGACCGTCGCCGACGATGAGATAGTGAATGTTCGGCACGCGTTTGGCAATTTTCGGCAGAGCGCGAATGACGGTGTCTTGTCCTTTGCGCCATACCAAACGTCCCGCGCTCATCAACAGCCAACTGGGTTTGAGCGGCGCGAGTGAAAAGGGGAACAGGCGCGTGGCAAATCGCTTGAGGTCAATGCCAGGCGAGATGATCGTGATGCGTTGCGGGTTCATCAACTGCGCGAGCGCGCGGCGCGTAAATTCGCTGACGGTGATGACGGTGTGCGCGCGACCGAGCGCCCACGCGAGCAGTTTACGTTTCGTCGTGTTCTGAATCGTCACATCCTCCGAGTGCGCGTAAACGACGAACGGCGTGCGCGTGATTTGTGTGACTGAGCTGACGATGATGGCAGTCGGGTAGGCGACGCCGGAAAAAATCACATCGGGCTTCCATTCGCGAATGACCGCGTGCAGTCGGCGCGCAAATTCGATGGACGTGCCGCCGGCATTGCCACGCGGCGCGATGCGTTCAATCGTAAACCCGGCACGCGTGTCAAAATCGCGATAGAATGATTCTTCGCGCTGGCGCACGCTGAGCACGTACAATTCCGTGTCGGCGGGACGATGCGTGCAAAAGTCGAGCAACAATTGTGGCACGCCGCCAAGTTCCGGCGCAAATTGGGTGGTGGCAAGTAGGATGCGCATAATCAGTAGCCAGGGATCAGAATTCGTAATTGATAATTCATCATTCTGCGTTCACAAATTTTTTCAATCGCTCGACGTACCGGTCCAAACTCATTTCGTTTTCGATGCGCGCGCGTCCGGCGCGTCCCATTTTTTGCGCGTGTTCCGGGCGCGCAAGCAAATCCTGGATTGCGGCGCGCAACGCCTCGGCATCGCCGGGCGGAACGTAGATGCCAGTTTCGTTTTCGACGATGACATCCGTTTGCCCCGGTGTGCGCGAGCAAATCACCGCGCGCTCCATCGCCATCGCTTCGAGAATCGCGGTGACGCCGGCTTGGAAATTCACATCGAACAAGGGCATCACTAGAAATTCGCTGTCGGCGTACACCTGGCGCAGTTCGAGTTGCGTGAATTTTTTGACCGTGACGTTTGCCGGAATGTTTTGGTCCTGGGTTGTGTCGGCGCGTTTCGACCAAGGACTCGCGGCGGCGACGACGACCTGGACATCCAACCCGTCTACCGCGCGCATCAAGGTGGGATAGTCGCGGAATTCGAGACCGACGGCGCAAACCATTTTCGATTTTCGATCCTTCGCACTGCTCAGGACAGTGTTTTCGATTTTCGATTGAGCGAGCGCAGGCGAAAAGAATTGCGAATCCACCATAAACGGTGTCCAGATCACGCGCTCGCCGGGCACGCGCAGATTTTCTTCGATGAATTTTTTCTGCCAAGTCGAGTAGCAGAAAAACAAATCAATGTGCGATTGCACGCCGAGCGCTTTGAAGAACAATAACTTTTTGCCGACGGACAAGATGTGTACGATCATCAAATGGCGTGGGCCGCCGCGTCCGAACAATTTGAGCATCGCCGCGAGTGGAATGCCGACTTGCTCGCCGTCGGTGAAAATCACGCGGTACTGGTTGCGTTGCGTCCAGCACGCCCACGCGAGCATCGCGTTGCGTCCGCCGATTTTTTCGAACAAGCGTCCGATGGTGCCGCCGACTTGGCGCGCGCGCGCGTAATCTAGCACGTCCCCGTCGAACGCGCGCGCCATTTCCAAATAACCGTCGCGTGCTCGTTTGCCGCGCGCGATTTGTTCGCGGCGTACCGGATCAATGTTGCCGGAAACGGTCAAGAGGGTGTGTGCCATTTTAGAATCCAGTCGTCAGTAAACAGTGAACAGTGAACAGTGTTCAGTATTCAGTTTGTCGCGCTATGGATTTGAGTAAATCGAATAAGCGAAACGCATTTTTTTCGGCGTCGAAATTTTTGGTCACGCGTGCGACAGCGGAGGCGCCAAATTGCAAGCGCATTTCCGGATTTTCGATGAGACGTTTGAGCGCGGCAGTGAGCGCGGGCACATCGCCGCGTGGAACGACAAAACCGGTCTCACCGTCCGCGATAATTTCCGGAATGCCGGCAACCTGGGTCGAGACCGAGGGCAAGCCGGTCGCGCCGGCTTCGCTCAACACCATCGGCAAACAATCGCCGTACGTCGGCAAGCAAAAAATGTCGCTGTCGAAATACAATTGTTTAAGCGGTGCGCTGTTTGGTTGCAGATTGTTGTAAACGAACAACCCAGGTTCGGGCGGCAGTTGTTCGCGCGTGGCGAGATGCAGTTCGATGTTGTGTTCACGGCGTAACGCGCGAAACGCGTTCAGCAAATCGAGTCCGCCTTTGCGCTTCAAATCGCCGCCGACGAAAAGAATTTTTACCGCGCCGTCGTGTCGCGCGCGCGGTTCAGGGCGCATCCACTCGCGCACATTGACGCCAGGCGGAATGACGGTCACCTGCTCGGCGGGCACCTCATAATCGCGCACGAGTCCATCCTTCGTCCACTGCGCCCACGCGACGAGATGCTTTGCCGCGCGGAAACAATTGCGATTCATTTGCCATTTGTATTTTTCGAGCCACGCCGCGCCTTGTTCGTGCTGATAAAACTCGCCGAGTTCGTCGTACTGCATTGGCGTTGCATCGAGCGAGACGACGCTCGGAATTTTTCGAATCCAGTTCGTCGCGAGGATTGCCGGCACCTGCGTGTGAAAAAAGAGTGCGTCGAGTTTGGTTTCGCGCGTCATCGCGCCGATGGCGTTACGTGCGCGCCAACCGGCACGCACCGTCCAGTTACTCTTGAACACCGGGATTTTCGCGGCGAGTCCGCGCGTTTCCCACGCGACGAGCGCCCAGTGCGGCACGATGCTCGCGTCCTTGGGTACGTTCGCCTGTAAATTTTTCGTGTGCGTAATGTGTCCCAACGCCTGCTCGATGACGAAACCGAGGTGAAATTTTTGTTGTGCGTCCATCGTTTGACTCACTTGTTCATCAACAACGCGACGCGATCCACGTAAAACGTGCGCGTGAATCCTTTGCCGTTTTTTAGATAAATGCCGGTGACGTATTGATAATCCGGATCGTAAGGCAGTTTGTCAATTTGCACAATCAACTCGACCCAGGTTTTGGGTGGAATTAATTTGTTCACGCCGAGATAGTACAGCCGGGTCTCGGAGAAAAAATGCGCCGAATCGGTTTTGACGGACGTATCGTTGGCGACCCAGAATTTATTTTCGTTGCTCCCAATAATTGCCAAGGCGAGTTCTTCCGGCGCAATGTCATCGTTGCCAGGATTGATCCACACGCTTACGCCCCACACGCGATTGCGCGCAAAGTTTTCCTTGGCATCTTTTTTTACGGCGAATAGCAACGTGCCGAAATCTTCTTGCGGTGTCGCGGCGATGGCGACCTGACCATTTTTGGCGAACGTCTTGTCTTGCAAATTGACTTTGAAACTCTTGCTATTTTCGAGCTCCCAATTCGCGTCGAGCGTTTCGTCAAAGATCATCACCTCGGCAAGATTCGCTTGCGGTGTTGCCGGGCTGGCGGGCGCGGCGCGCGTCGGCGCAAGGGTTGGCGTGGTTTGCGCACGCGCCGTCGGCGAAGTGAGCGGCGCAACCATCACCGGGGCGAGGGTCGGCGCTTGCGATTTGTCTGCCGGCGCAGACGTGACGCGCGGCGCGGCATCGTTCGCAAACATCGCGCCGAGCGTTGGCGTTTGTCCGGCGGAACGTTCGGGTTGAGCGGCAGTTGAGGCAGGTGTGCTGGCAAAGAGCGCGCCGGTCGTGGGCTTTTCACCGGCGACGCGTGTGGTGAAAGGATTCGGTGTGGACGCGCTCCCAAAAATGACGCCCAATGTGGGTACTGCCGCGTTGCCGCTTGATTTGGGCGCATCCGACCCGCACGCGACCAGGACGAGCACGAGCAAACCCAGCCATACAAATTTCATTTCGCCGCCCGCAATAAAATCTCAACCAAGTGTTCCCCGTTTTTGTGCGCGTCGAATTTTTCTTCCGCACGTTGGCGCGCGGCACGTCCCATCTTTTCGCGCGCGTTGGCATTTTCGATGAGCCAACGCATTTTTTCGGCGAGCGCATTCACATCGCCCGGCGGAACCAGGAAACCGGTCACGCCATCGTCAACGACATCAACGAGTCCGCCGACCTGAGATGCGATGACCGGCAAGCCCGCCGCGCTCGCTTCGATGGCGGCGATGCCAAACGCTTCCGCTTCGGTCGGCAGAACAAAGAAATCGCATTGACGATACAACTCGATGAGACGCGGATCATTCGCTTGCAAATTGTGCACGCCGACCACATTTTCAGCTTGCGGCGAGGGTGAACGCGTTACCATGTCGAGTTCGAGGTGCGCGCCGTACTCGCGCCGTAATTGCGCGAACGCATCCAGTAAAACTTTGCCGCCCTTGCGATACAGATCGCCGCCGACAAACAAGATGTGCAATTTGCCGTCATCGAATTTTTTTGTGCTCGGCATCCACCTTTCGAGGTCAATGCCCGGCGGCACAACCTCGATGCGTTTGGCGTCCACACCATATTCTTCGACCAACGATTGCGCCACCCAGGATGACCAGGGCGCGATACGTGCCGCGTTGCGAAACACGCGCACGTTTGTGCGATGTTTGTAATCGCGTAAAAATGACAAGCGGTCGGCGCGATGTCCGTACAGTTTGCCTATGCGGTCGTACTGCCGAGGCGTGATGTCGGTGCTGATGATGTACGGCTGATCAAAAATTTTTGCGCCGGCGAGCGCGGCAGGCACCTGGGTGTTAAAGAACGCAACATCGTGCGCGCAGTTGAGACCGGCTTGTGCCTGTGCGCGTCCGCGTAACGTGCCGCGCACATTGTTCGGCAAAAATGTCAGGCGCTCGTAAAAACCATTTGTTTGCGAGTAGGTGATCGGAACCCAGGTCGGCTCGATGCGTGCATCGGCATTAACCGCGTGTTTCAAATTTTCCGAGTAGGTGCGATGACCGATATGTTGTTCGAGCAAAAACACGGCGCGAGTGGTCACGGCATCACCTTTGCCGGAATGCCGACGGCAGTCGCATTTGCCGGCACGTCGTGAATCACGACCGCGTTCGCGCCGATTTTTGCGCCATCGCCGAGGTGAATGTCGCCGAGCACGCGCGCGCCCGCGCCGATGAACACCTCATCGCCAATCACCGGAAATTTCCACTCGTTCCGCATCCCAATCGTCACGTTGGCAATGACGCTACAATTTTTGCCCATGCGCTTGACCATGATAACCGTGCCCGCCGGATGCGCAATGTACAAACCACCGCCAATGTCCGCGCCACTCATCAACTCGACGCCGTAATTTTTGAACAAGCCGCGCTGAATCGCGCCGGGCAAGTAGGGTAATTTTTTTTGCTTGCACCACGATGCAAAACGAAACCAGAGCATCGCGCGCAGAGGCATGTGCTGAAACAGTAACTTGCACGCGCGTGTAAAATTAATTTGTCGCGCATCGCCGATTTGCCCGGGCACAATCCAGCGTGCCGCGTCGAGCTTGAAATTTTCAAACATGCTTGTCCTCTGTGCCAGGAACCTGGGTCGGTTGCGCCGAGGCGACGCACGCAAAAAATTTGTCGCGCCCACCCAGTTCGTCGGCAACACCTTGATAATGGCGCATATTGAAAATGCCGCTGTACGCCATGCGTGAGAGCACACTGACTTGTGCCGCGCGTTTGAGTGATTCAATTGCGAACGCGCTCAAATTTTTATGGTCGAGACACACTTGCGTCAACGTGCGGATGAAGGGATGGCGTCCGCGAAATTCGTAGCAAATCGTCGGCAGGAGCCACGTCTGATTTTTTTCGCGCGTAAAAATCACATCGTTGCGACCGTAGACGTACGGGATTTGAAGCCACGAAGCGAAACTGCGCTCGGCGTAATGCCAGCCAATCGCGTTGCCGTTGAAGATAAATTTCAAGCCGCGATCCGCGAGACGGTACGCGAGTTCAACATCCTCGGCGCGGCGAAATTTCGGATCGAACCCGCCGGCGTCGAGAAGATGTTGGCGGCGGAGCGAGGTGTTGCCGGTGTAAAATTGTCGCGCGGTTGGCGCCCAATCGCCGCGTGCCATCGCATCGTACTGTTTCTGCAACATCGCTTGTTCCCAGCGCACCCAGGACATCATCGCAAAATCGTTCGGTGTCAGCATCGGTCCGAGCGCGACGATGCGTTCGCCGTGTTGTGTATGCGTCGCCAAATGTTGCTCAACTAAATTTGGTGCAGGTACCACATCGTCGTCCACGAACAGCACAAGGTCGCCGTGTGCGTTGGCGATGCCGGTGTTGCGTGCAACGGCGACGCCCTGGTTTGCCTGAAAAATCGGCGTGACGTTGAGCGGCGTTTTGAGCGCGCGCAAAAACTCGTTCGTGCCATCGCTCGAACCATCGGAGACGACGATGATTTCAAATTCGCTCGGCGCGATGGTTTGCTTTTCAAACGCGGCGAGCACGCGTTTCAAACGGTCGAGCCGGTTAAAAGTTGGAAGGACGATGCTAGTGAACATATTTTTTGTGTAAGATGAATTGAATGGGACGCTGCGCAAAGCGCATCAAAAAGTTGTACGTCCGATCTTTGAAATTTTGTGCCAGCGTGTATGCTTGCCAACGACGTGGATTATTACAGTGCGTCACTTGAAAATGGAGGGTTGCCTCCGCGCCGAGAAAATCCTTGAACCGTCCGAGCGAAGGTTGCGGCGAGCCGCCGAAATCAACCCAGTTAAAATCGTTGGCGACTTGTTGCGCGACATGCCAGTACAGTGCTGGCACTCCACCTGCCTCGCGGAATGCGATGCTCGAACCTTGCCGATGGAGGTACGCCGTTTGGTCTTCCCGGCTCAACAAGGTCACGACGCCGCCGACGAGTTCGCCGCTTGCGGTGCGCGCGGTGTACAATCGGCACCGGTCACGTTCGGCGAGCCAGCGCAGGCGCGCCCGAAAAATCGCTTCCCATTTCGGCGAGGGTCGCCACGAAAATTTTTCCATCGTTTGATGATACAAAGGCAGAAATGCGTCGAGCGTGTCATCGCTCTCGTCGTGACCAAAGGTAAATTGCGCGTTCGCCTGCTTGATCGCGCGGCGCTTGTCGCGATTCATCTCGCTCCACACACGTTCAGGGTTGCGCACGTCCCACACGTGCGAGTACTCGGGGCGCACAGCCCAACCCAGTTCGATCAGCGCGCGCGCATCGCTCAAACTGCGATGCGTCTCAAACGACACGACCGTGATGCGTTCCGCGATTGTCTGTGCGAGCGCCCGGAGCACATCGAGTTGCATTGGCGTGTGGCTGGCGCGTTGCATTCGTAGCATCGGCGCGAGCAAAGGACCGTTGTAAAAGAATTCGAATGGCGGCGTGAGCGTGAGACCCCAACGCGTGTGATAGATGACGGCTTGACCGCCCGCGAGTCGTGTGTCATCGAAACAACCAACGCGCAGTAATTGCAAATCGGGATCGGTGTCGCACAACATTTGCAAACACTCGGCGCGGGTGAACGCATTGCCTTGCGGCGATTCGCTCACCAATTGATTCCATCGTGCATCATCGCGGCGCGTCAACTCACGAACGATCATGGTTGCTTTGCTCGCATTTTACATGCCGCGCCGATAAAGTACGCGATCACGATCTATCGGCACGCGCCAACTGGTAACCAAGCCAACCCAGGGATAAATGACCTGCACCCAACCGGCTTGAATTTTTTGCCAACTGCGCCACTTGAGCACACCCGCAATCATTTGGCGCACACCTTGATCGAGAACCCATTCGAACAGCAGAAACCAGGCACGCCAATCGCCGCATCGCACATACTTGCCGACCGCCGCACCGGTGCCAATCGCATAATTACGTAGCGTTTGATGCACGTCGCCCCAGGCGCGCCAGTGGCGATGATACACGAGCGCGTCGGGCGTGTAGACGATGTGTCCGCCACGTTTGAGAATGCGATAACCAAAATCACGTTCGGGCCACGAACGAAAGCGCGCGCCCACGCCGAGCAGTTCATCGAATCCGCCGAGCCGTTTGTACGCATCGCGGCGAAAGCCCATGCTCGCGCCATGACCGAATCCCAGGTTGAAGCGATTGCCCGCAAACTCTTCGCGCGTCGGCGAATCTTTGAGCGCGAGCCAGATACCGGATGCCTTGTCCTGATCGTGTGTTTGTCCAACCGGGTCGGGCACGATGCGACCAAACACCGCCCAGGTTTTGGAATCGGACAATTCGCGCATCATCGTCGCGAGCCAGTCGGGTGCAACGCGGCAATCGTCGTCGGTGAAAAGGACGAACGGCGCATCGCCGAGTGCCGCGCCACTGTTGCGCGCCGCGCTCGATCCGCGCGGTTTGATGCGCAGATATTTTATGCGCGAGTCCGCTTGCTCGTGTGGCGTGACGGTTTGCTCGGTGGCGTCGTCGTCGCTTTGGTCAATCACCCACAAGGTGAATGCGCGATGCTCGCTGGCGCGAATGCTCGCAATCGTTTCTTCAATGAGTGCACCACGTCCGCGTGTGGGGATGATAATGTCTGCATGCATTTGGTCGGTCATGGTAAAAAAGTCCAATCGGTTGAATTGATGCGGTACTGGCGCGCGGCAGTGGCACCAATGAACGGGTAACGCAATTGTAACAGGGCAAGTCGCATCACTTGAATGTTACGCCATTTGAGCAAGCCCGCGCCGAAACGTCGCACTGCCATGTGCCACACCCAGGTTCGCAGATAGCCGCGTGCGCGCGGGTCGCCACAACGCGCATATTTTTCGATCATCCCGCCTGCGCCGATGCCATACCCTTGTTCGGTGCGAATCTGCTCGGCAAAATTTTTGGGGCTGTCGTGGTACACGAGTGCGTCGGACGTGAAAACAATTTTGCCCATGCCAAAATACAACATGCGATACCCAATGTCCAGGTCTTCGCACGCTTGGAGAGGCGCGCCTGCGCCGAGCACCACATCAAAGCCGCCGCATTGTTCAAATGCGGTGCGGCGAAACGCCATATTGCCGCCACTGCCGAGATACCAGGGAAGCGTTGGTGCTGTGAACACGCCGCGTCCTTTGGCTTCGCGTCCGACCTCGATGCCGGTCGTGCGACCGCGTTTGGCATTCGCTTGGCGCGTGTAGGGCAAAATAGTTCCATAGACGCCGACGATTTGCGAATCGCTGGCGAACTCGCGTTGCACGGTCGCGACCCAGTTCGCATCCGCGATAATGTCGTCGTCGGTGAAAATCAGGTATGCGCCCTGCGCCGCGCGCGCGCCAGTGTTGCGTCCGTTGCTCACGCCACGTTGATGCGAGTGCACATAGCGTAGCGTGCCGCGCGGATTTGCCGGCGCATTCTCTTCTTCGTGCGAAAACGCTACCTTAAATTCGCGTGCCATCTGCGCGGCGGCGTGCGCGGTTGCCTCTGCCGATGGGGCATCGCTCTGATCCACGACGATGATTTCGCCGGGTGTTGTCGCGCCGCGTAAAATGGATTGCAAGGTTGGCAGAATGCGCGCGCCGCGATTGCGGGTTGAGATGACGAGTGAGACCGAGTTGGTTGACATGGGTTTATAACTTTCGAATCACTCTAGCCGGCGAACCGACGGCGAGCGAACGCGGCGGAATGTCACGCGTGACAACACTGCCCGCGCCAATCACACTGCCCGCGCCAATCGTCACGCCGCTCAGCACGATCACGCGCGCGCCAAGCCACACGTTCTCTTCGAGAATGATCGGCGCAGATTCAGGTCGCTCGTGGCGTCGTTCCGGTTCGAGCCGATGAAAATCATTGTCCATCATAATCACATACGTGCCGATGTTGCACCGCGCGCCGATGCGAATCAATTTACTTGCGGCGATTGAGCAACCATAGTTGATGAATGCGCTCTCGCCGATTTCGAGTGTGCCGTCGGTGCCGGCGACCAGTTCGAGCGGCATGATGGTCGAGACAAGGCGCACGCGGTCGGCGACGATGAGTGTGCCCCAGTTTTGAATCGAGGGCGAGCCCCACAAGCGAACCTTACTGCCAACCCGAGTCGCCTTGCGCAAGTACCAACGCGCGCGCAAGACGGCGAGTCCGTCAGACCAGATGCTCATTGCGTCAATTCCTTGATGACCTTTGCCGGTACGCCGGCGACCAACACATTTGCCGACACATCTTTGGTGACGAGCGAGCCAGCCGCGACGACTGAGCCATCGCCAATCGTCACACCCGGCAAAATTGTGGCGCGCGCACCGACCCAGACGCCCTTGCCGATTTTTACTGGCAGTGAACGCACCGGACCTGTGCGACGATCGGGTGCGCCAATGTCGTGCGTCTCGGTGAGAATCATCACTTGATGACCTAGCCCGGCGCGGTCGCCCACAAAAATGTCTGCGCCGAGATTGAAAAACAAATCCACGTTGAGCCAGCAGTATTCACCGATGTGCAAACGCGAATAAAAATTGCCACTGCCAGTGATGGTGGGCGTGCCCCAGATGACCGTGCCGCGTCCGATGTGAAATCCGGCGAGCCGGAGCACGAATGCGCGCACGCGATTGCCCACGTGCAAGGGCAGGGGCGCGAGTAGAAAACGAGCAATCAACCAACGCCAATGCCAGCCATCCAATTCTTCGCGCAGGATTTGAACGAATTTCATTTATGCGACCCCTTCAGGTGGTGCAAGTAACCCAGGAATGGGTTGCGGCTCGGGTTGCCAATCCCACCGTCTGCGTGGTGTGGGCAGAGGCACGGCGACGACCCGTTCAATGCAATTGATGATGCCGATGGACATGCCAATGTACATCATGCTTTGCGTGTCCCAGGACATGTCCACATACGCGTAGATAAAGTGGATGACCAGATACAAGGTGACGGTTAGCACAATCGCGCTGAGGTCGCCGCCGGGCATGCGCCACAAGGCGCGCACGCCGGCAAAGATCGCCGAGCCAATCATGAATGTCATCGCGAAATAGCCGCCCGCGCCGGTCTGTTCCCAAATCCACATGATTGAATTGTGGATGATATATTCCCACCAAATGAAAAACGAAATATCCGGGAGCGGCGCGATGATCAAAAATTTTTGACCAAAGCCGACGCCGGTCAGCGGGTTGCGGTGGATCGTGTAATTTGTGTTGATGTTTTCGATGACGCGGTACTCGTTCGAGCGGTCGTCGCGACCGTCCTTGACCGGCGCAATCACCGATTTGATCGCGCGCGCCGGTTGCGCGATGGGTCCCGACGCATTCCAAAACGCAATCGTGTACAACACAGCCAGCACGGCGAGTGGCGGCGTGATCATGAAAAATGCCTTGCGATTCAATTTGAACAGCACGGCAAAAATCAGCATCAACGCAATCGTCAGTCCGATGTACGAGGCGCGCCGTTGATTGGCGGCGTAGGTCAACAACACGGTCGGCATCATCGCAAACAAGACCAGCCGTTTCGAGCGCGAGGCGCGGTAGAGCCAGGCGGTAATGAGGAAAACGAACAAGGTGTTTTCGTGCACCGACATGGAATGCTCGCCAATCGCTTCGACGCGCTTCATGTCGCCTTCCAGGTCAATCATCAAGTGCGACACACCGGCAAGCGATTCCATGAAAATGCCCAGCATCGCCGCCCAGAGCGCATTGTTCAGGTGCGCGCGTGTGCGGAGCAGGTTGCTCGCGAGCACGAACATGACAAACATGTAATAGATCGGGCGCACTTCCCAGAGCGCAATGTTCACGTTGCCGCGTCGCCCCAGCCCATAGATCAACGCATAGGTGATGAACGCGGCATACAACATCACGGCATTGAAGAGCGGTCCTTGATAAAAATCTATTTTGCGGCGAATCAACCCGCCGACCAACCAGGACAAGAGGGTAATGACAAGTGTCACTTCGAGCGGGCTAAAGATGAGCGAGCGGTTGACAAAGAACAAGGACTCCATCGAAGAAAAATTCTTGTTGAAGGGATACCAGGGCGCGATCAAAATGTCGCCGTAGAGCGAGAGCCCGATCATCAAATATACGCCATAGCGCGGTTCAAAAATAATGGCGATGGTCGCGACGGCATAGAGCAACCAACCAATCACGGCGGGTGTCGGTTTGCCCGGCAACATGGAAATGCCGATCAAGCCGGTCATGGCGATGAGGATGCCAAACCAGATCATCCAACGACGATTGGCGTCGCTGGCGAGTTTGGCGAGCGGTTGCACGGCTGTTTCAAAAGTCCAGGTTTGAATGCTCATCGAGTTTTAAATTTGATTGAAAAAATAAT
>CAZPIR010000028.1:15352-15892 GCA_964586085.1 uncultured Anaerolineaceae bacterium
TAATAGCCGATCATGACAAAAATGACCATCGCAATCAGGATGCGGGTGCGCCACTCGGCGCGCAGTTTCAGAGTAAACAGTGAAATGACAAAACATCCCAACACGTACGCAATCCATAATTTCATCGCTTACTCCTGCGGAATGATGCCGAGAATAAAACCGGGCGTGTGTACGCGCACGCGATTCATAATCACGCCGAGCATGTGCAAGTGGCGCACATCGTCGAGCGCGCGCTTGACCTCGGGCGTGGGAGTGATGCCCTGCCGAATGACGAGGCACGCCGCGCCGCCCAATGCCGCGAGCGGAATCGCGTCGCTGGTCAGTTTGATTGCCGGCACATCGAGAATGAGATGATCGAATTGCGGCGCGAGTTGCTCGATCACGTTTTTTAATTCCGCCCCGCGCGCGATCATTGTGCGTTTGCCGAACGGCATTTCGCCGGCGGGAAGCGCGGTCAATCCATCGAGCGAGGTTTTGATGAGGGCGTTTTCGAGCGTTGTCGAATTGTCGAGCATGGCGGCGAGACCAGGACTGGCGAGA
>CAZPIR010000029.1:0-3296 GCA_964586085.1 uncultured Anaerolineaceae bacterium
CGGCTTGTTGATGACCGCCTTTGCCCCCAAACAAAAAGCGAACTCGTAGATCACCAAACCGACCAACATCAAAAGCTAACCGTCTCTTTTTTTACCTTTATCCATAGATGAATGTCTATGCTTTCAATCGGGAGCCGCTCTTCCAATTTCGATTCGGTAGGTACGCAGTGGGATGTAATGCGCACCTCCTTTTTTTTTTTTTTTTTTCCACATAGCGCACAAAATTTTTCAGTCTGAAATTCAACACGGAGGATTCCATGTCCATCGCGACGGCAAAACTCGGCAAGCCGGAGGTCGTCAAAGTCTATTCAGCCACGGCTCCGATCTATGATCTGTGGGGAGGAGTAACGGAGACACATGCTCGACAAAAAGCATTGGCACGCGCCGGTATTCAAGACGGTGAAGCTATTTTAGAGGTAGCGGTTGGAACGGGGCTGACCTTCCAGGAAATTCTACGTGCGAATCCACATGGCGAAAATGTCGGCATTGACCTCACGCCGGCGATGCTGGCAAAAGCACAGACACGCGCGGCGAAAACGGGAATTCGCAACTATCAACTCCAGGTAGGCGATGCTTATGCACTCGATTTTCCTGACCACCATTTCAATCTAGTGATGAACAACTATATGTTTGATCTGCTTCCCGAAAAAGATTTTGCGCTGGTGCTACAAGAATTCAAACGGGTCTTGAAACCCCAAGGACGCATTGTTTTGGTAAACATGACCCGGGGAGAAAAATTTTATCAGCGTTTCTGGGAGTCGGTCTATCGCTTCAATCCCCGCTGGCTAGGCGGATGCCGTGGAGTCTTATTAGCTTCGGCTTTGCACCAAACCGGTTTTCAAAATATTCAACGCGAGTTCGTGAGCCAATGGGGGTTTCCATCCGAGGTGATCACTGCCCACATGTAATGCAATTACCAATTTAGCCGATGTCTCGCGATTTATTGCGGATGATGCATCCGGCGATGCAACTCGTTCTGCGCGGTGAGGAACACATTGCGGATGCGTTGATGCGTTTCGTCGTCCGCCGGAATCGAGAGCGTATCGAGCCAGGCCAAACCACCATCCATCAAGGTCAACATATACGTCGCGTCCGTCGCATTGAACAATTCATCATCGCCGACCTTGACATAGACCGGTGATGTGTGCGCCACCATAAACGTGTGCCAGCAGTGCAACATTTTGTGACGACTCATACATCGCGCCGCAATCCAACTCGTGCGCGAAATGTGCACGCGCGTTTTCAACGTAATGGATTCGTCCCCATTTGCAATTGTCTCACTCGCAACGACCTGACCGTTGACGACGATTTGCAATTCGTGCAAAGGATGCACGCCGATGGCGCGTGCGTGAATCTCGACCGATCCGCCGCGCCCGGTCAGTTTGATTTCATCGCCGAGCGTTTTGCCTTCGACGTCCAGAAAAATAATCGGACCACTCGTGGTAAACGTGCGCCCCGCGCGAATCGCCTTACCCCAATTTGCAAACGTGAATTCTTCATCACCCAGGTTTGCATACGTGCGCACGCCGCCCACCGGCATTCCCGCCGACATTTTATCCGTGCCACCGACTGCCGCCAAACGATAACCCAGGTTCAAGAAACGATACCACTCGGTCGTCGCGTACGTGTCGAGCGAAGCGATATGAAAATCGCGAATCTCGGCGGCATCCACTTTGCCCAGCACAATGTCCGCCGCGATTTCGCACTGCGGATTGGGAAAATGCGGCGCGACGACGACGCCTTCGCGCGCACGGCACGCGTCCGCCCATTCCGCGAGACTCGACCAGGTTGGGTCGCCGAGAAAACTTTCGCTGGGTCCGCTCGCACACATCGGAAAAACCGGCTTGCCGTGCGTGCCTAACAAATTAATGTGCCCGAGCAAGTGCTGGCGATTTTCCGTGCCGACCCAGACCATTGTATCATCGCGGCTCACGCCGGATAAATTGCCGGTAATGTCCGCGACGTTCGTGAACAAATCGCCCCACTGTGACGCGAGCAGGTTGACTAGGTTGATGCCCTCACCGCGTGCTTCGAGCAGTGCGGTTTCCGGCGAAATGAAATGCACGTGCGTGTCTGCCGTGACCCAGCCCTCGTCGCGCAGGTTGATGGGACGCTCTAATCGCAAATGCAATTCGCGCTGATGCGGTTGAATATCGAGCCGCGCGCGAACCGGACGATACTCGAACCCTTTGCAAATTTCGACGTACGTCTCGCCAACCGGCAATTCGATTTGAAATTGTCCATCCACATACGCGTACTGTGTCGTACCGAGCAACAGGTCGCCGCCGTAATCCTCGAACCAATTGTCGTTGACCTGATGACGATGTCCGTACGGCGGCAAGTACACGCCATCGCGCGAACGAAAGTGAATGCGCGCCGCGGTTGGTTTGCCAGTCGTCGCATCTTGAATCGTGACGTGCACCCAGGTTTTGCGCGGTGATAAAATTTCGACGCGAATCGTTTCCTGGGTCACATTCCCATTTTCGTACACCGCGCGCAAATCAATTTGGCGATTCGCAATCGTAAGCGTTGCGTCCGCGCTCGCGGTAATGTCCGCAACGATTTCGTTTTGCGGCGATGCCGATGATTCTTCGCCCCAGCCGCGCGGTTGCGCATTCAACCACACCTCAGGGTCGAAGGCGGGAATCGCGTACGTGCGCGCAATCGTTCCCAAGTCAAGCGCGATTTGTTCCGGCGCAATCGGCTCATCGAGCGTGATACGCATCGCTTCGAGGCGACGATGGCGCAACGGATGTTCCTCGCCGTGAAAGAGTGTGATGCCGCCAATCGCGATGCGTCCCAGTCCAGCGAATTCAACGCACATCGCGGCGAGTGGTTGGTCGGGAAATGGATTCGGCAGTGCAAACAACCAATAGCGTGCCGCCGCGCGATACGCATCTTGCACCGCGCTCATTTGATAACCGCCCCACATATTGCGTGGATACGGTCCGCGCATTTCGACTGGCGCGTCTTGTCCATGCGGACGCGCGGCAAACGGCAACTGCCCCCATCCGATGTACGCGTCGTTGATTTCGAATCGGCGGCGAATCGCTTGGCGATGCTCACGACCATCGCGGAACATCAGTGTGTAATTCGCGAGGCATTCACCGGCGCGCAACACCGGCGTCGAGCGAATGCCGGCGGGCAACTCGTGTCCGACATGTGAGGAATCGGCAAAGTGGGCGATGACGATTTTGGCCGGGTGATTTTGCGCGGTTTGCAGGCGCGTGGTGTTGACACCACCGGCGTGGTGATTGATCCGGCCATAAAAACCGGTCTCAGCGTTATTCTCTCCC
>CAZPIR010000029.1:3306-15394 GCA_964586085.1 uncultured Anaerolineaceae bacterium
ATCGAGCACGAGCCAGCGTTTGGACGAGGTCGCGCCACCAAGCAAAAACGGCACGCCCCAAAATGTTTGCGCGCCGCCGGGCAATTGCGCAATCAAATCGGCGTGAGCATCGTACCACTTGATGCTGTCATGATTGCCGTTGAACAATTCGGTTAAATCGAGCGGAGAAAATTTTGGCATGGGTTTGCTTTCTGTCTACGTGAATCACAGCATCTGCTCACTTGGCTCGCAACTTTGGCCTTTCTCTATTTCATCGCCGCTTGAATCTTGATCGTATACAGTTTTTGTTCCGGTTTGAGATCACACGCCGAAATTGGTTTGTCCGAGGGACATTTTATTTGGGGTGACGGCGTCCATTCCGCAAGAATGAGCACCAAGCCCCAATCGCGCGTCACCGCTGTCGCGGCTCCGGTTGGACCATTTGCCTGATAGGCACGTTGCTCAGTAAAACCCAAGAACCCTTTAACCAGTTTGTCTGTGACCTGACCTGGGTCTGTAAAATCGCGCCCGGTTCCCTTGGCGGTCAAGGTGCACCCCTGCCCCGTCTCACCTGTAATCGGATCGGTAAAGACAGCCCGGGGTTCTAACGTAAAAGTGGCGCGAATAGCCCAAGTCGCCATTTCCTGGAGTTGCTGACACACAGCCAAAGTAACCGGCACATACGGAGTAGAACCCACCGCGGGGATCGCGACCAAGAGCATATAGTTGATACTTTGCTGGGATAACGAGCGGACTTCGATGTAATAATCCTGGCTGGCTAGTAGTACGCCTTTCCAGCGTGTGGTCAAATCGGTCGTCAAGACCTGACCATCTGCGCCCCAAATATGCACAGAGGCGGAAGGACCTACCCCAGAATCAGGAGTGACCGTTAACTCGACCGTCATCGGTTGTCCTTTTAAAGCGGAGAGCACAAACCGAGCTGAGGTTTGGGGCGCCAGTTTGCCGGGAGTTTGCCAGCTAACGGCATTGGGTTGAAACTGAATGCGAGTTGCCGGCGAGTTCGTTTGCGGTTTGGCGGGAGTCAGGATGGCGGCGAGACAATCGGACTTGGGACCGGGAACTGCCGCATAGCGACCATCCGGTGAAGCCGGTATGCCAAACAAGGAACCACAGTCGGATTGACCGGGTGGACCAACCTCGATCCCCGAGACTGTCTGATTCGCGGCTACGGTGACCAGGGCTAACGACACGCCATCTTTGGAGTAGGCGGTATAACCGCCGTTATCCATAAAGGCATAGACCTGATACGACCCGGGCGGCACGGTCAAACTGAAAGGTGCTTCACCGTTAGCCGGATCGGTTTTTGTGACCACCCACACGCCGGATGTCTTGTCTACAGCGTACACCATCATGCCTGGTGTAGGTGGAGCCATCAAATGCACTCGCCCGGTGATCGTGCCGAATTGAGTCGGTGCAGGAGTAGTTGGAGGGATTGTTTTTACGAGCGGTGACTCAGTCGGGGGCGAAGTTAAAGTAGGCACCGTGGTCGCCTCGTTGCGTGTACTGGCACATCCGACCAATAGCCAGATGATGAAGACTAAACTAATGATCTGTTGAAATCGTTTTTTTGTGTCCATGCCTGTTTTTCTCGTTTTCTGTTTGACGCAAGGTGAATGGCACTTCCAAAACCTGAGCAAACGCGAAACGCTTGCCCGCTCAAGCATTGAATCGTATATCGAACCAAAGCATAAAGCCTTGCGCCTGGAAATCGCCGTGCAACCGCCGGAAAAATTCGATGCCTTTCCAAAAATGCGTGATAATAATTTTAGGTGAATTCTGTGAGGTAGCCATGCCTAGCCTCCCGCAATCATCGCTGGCACTTGACAACAACGTGACGCCGACCTTGTTCGTCCGTCCAAATTTTCCCGGCTGATTTGATCGAACGCGTTTCACTTCGCGGTAAGATAAATTCGATGTGCGAGTACGGCAATACAAAATTGCCGCGCACGTCCGCACGTAATTCGAGTGCATGCGCTTCGGCAATCACCTGTAACGTCACCTCGGCAAATTCTCCGCGTTGATAATTCAATGTGACGCCATCATCCTCGATGAGCGTGAACGAACTTTGACCCGCTCCCGAATGCGGGAACACATATGCCAAACGCACATCGTCCGGCTCGGCTCCGAAATGGCGCATCACTTTGCCCATTGGAATGATGCCACCCGCGCGCACAAACAGCGGAATCCGTTCGAGTGGCGCATCCGCCACGATGGTTTCGCCGCCGCGATATTTTGCGCCGGAATAAAAATCGTACCACTCACCCTCACCCGGCAAATACACTGGGCGTGTGCGCGCGCCATCTTCGAGCACAGACGCGACGAGCAAACGCGATCCCAGCATGAAATCGAATGACTCGGTGTGCGTGCGCGCGTCGTTGGGAAATTCGTAGACGAGCGGGCGAATGATGGGCGAGCCGGTGCGCGACGATTGAAACAGCAACGAGTACAGGTACGGAATCAAGCGGTAACGAAATTCAATCGTGTCGCGAATGATGGGCAACACTTCGGGATACATCCAGGGTTCGTTCGTTGTGCCATCGAGATGCCACGAGTGAATCGTGAAACGCGGATGAAAAATTCCGTTTTGCACCCAGCGCACAAACAATTCCGGTTCTGGAGCATTGCCGAAAAATCCGCCGACATCGTGTCCCGTGTTCGGCGCGCCAGAGAGCGACATGCCCAAGCCCATCGGAATGTTGTACCGCAAACTCGTCCACGAGGTATTGTTGTCGCCCGACCAGGTCTGCGCGTACCGTTGAATCCCAGGACAGCCCGAACGCGAAATGAGATACGGGCGTTGATTGGGACTGTGTTCGCTCTGTGCTTCATACGAGGCGCGCGACATTAACAGGGTTTGAATCGGACGCGCCGTGCTGATCGAAATGGGTTTGCCAAAGCCATCGCATCGTGCCGCATCGTCCCAGATTTCGTATTCGTTGTTATCGTTCCACGTACATGCGACGCCGTTCGTGAGCAGTGCATCGCGCACGCGCGCCTTCCACCAATCAAATCCCGCAGGATTCGTGAAATCGAGATACGAACCTTCGCCGCCCCAGAACATGGTGACGAGTGGTTCATCGCTTTCAGCTTGGCGCACGAACGCGCCGCGCGCTTTCACTTGTCCGTAACGCGGATGCGATGTGAGCAAACACGGCTTGATGTTGGCGGCGAGATGCATCCCGGCTTGCGCAAAATGCGCGGACATTTTTTTCGGTTCGGGCACGCGATGATAATTCCACTCGAACACGTACCGCTTGCCCTCGTTGCTCATCGAATAGCCGGACGAAAGATGAAATCCATCACACGGAATGTTGTGCTCCGCGCACAGGTCTACAAATTTTTTCAATTGCTCTTGCGCGTCGTCGGCTTCGGTGTAACTCATCGTCGAGCCGAGATAACCCAGTGACCAGCGCGGCGGCAACACCGGGCGACCGATGAGCTTGGAAAATTTTTCGACGACCTCAACGATGCTAGGTCCGTAAATCAAATAATAATCCAGGTCCCCATCGTCGGCTTGATAGTAACGAAAGTTTCCATAGTACGCGTCAATCTCGCGTCCCATGTCGAATGTCGTCGGCGCGAGGTTATCGTAGAACAAGCCATAGGCGATTTGTTCTTCGGGCAGGAACGTGATGTAAAACGGAACGTGTTTGTAAAGCGGATCAGATTTCTCAGCATCGTATCCAAGCGCGTCGAGGTTGAGCATCCGCATGCGCATGCCCATTTTGTCGAGTGTGCCGGCGCGTTCGCCGAAACCATAATAGTGTTCATCGGCGCGTCGTTCGAGGTAATGATAAATTGTTTTGCTCGCGCGGTCGTACGGATACGCGCGTCCGTGCAAATCGGATGCAAAATAATTTCCACGCGCATCCGACCAACTCAATTGAAAATCGTCGAGGTTGATGCTGAGGCGTAACTGAGCGGTCGCGATGTAAATCGAATCCGCGTTGCGTTCGAGGTTGAACAGCGGCAAGGTGAACGGGGAGAGATCATCGCGCGCGCGCCCCTCGCGCGGCACATCGCCATCCTTGCCAACAACCGTCCACGTGCGATCCATGCGCGGCGTGCCATCGGGAAAATGTTGCACGCGAATCAAATCATTTTCGAGCACGCTGACTTGGAAACGTTCACCGTGCGGACCGGTCAGCACGAGCGGATGTGAACCTGGGTCAGCTAATTTGAATTGAAGCGGGTTGACGAGACGCATAAAAAATTCCTCGATAAATTTATTTGTTCAATGTGCGTTCGATAAATGCAATCGTAAGTTCGGCAACGTGTTCCCACTCGACATCAAGCGGCAACGCGTGACCGGAATTTTCCAGCCAATGTAATTCCTTGCGCAGGGCATTCGTTTCAGCGAGAATCACCTCGCCGCATCGCGGATCAATCACGCGGTCGTGCCGACCTTGAAGCACCATGATCGGCGTGTGGATACGCGACACACGCGCGCGGGTTGCGCGTTGCAGTTCGTTCAACTCGATAACGGCGCGGAGCGGTGTGACAGCATAGCCGTTCCAGCGCATGCTGACGGCGTTGGGCGGCGACAGCGGATTTTTAAGATACGGCACGAACGGCGCGAGCATACGCGCAATCAACGTTCGCGAATACGAACCCAGGATGGCTGGCGCGTACAAACACAACCCAGCGACCGGTTGCTCGCTTGCCAAATGCAATGCGAGCACGCCACCCATCGAAGAACCACAAACTAAAATCGTATCGCAATGCGATGCGAGTTCTTGATACGCGTGTGTAACTGCGTTTGTCCAATCGCGCCAGCGCCGGCGATTGAGATCGTCCGGCGTCGTGCCGTGTCCGGGCAAGAGCGGCGCGAGCACAGTATAATTGCGCGCGTGCAGATATTCACCGATCAATCGCATCGAAGCTGTCGTTGCAAGGAATCCGTGAATCAACAAAACGCCGGTCTTGCCGGCGTGCCAGAAAAATGGTTGCGATTCGATCTGGGGATTGACGAGCCAAGCGTTTGTCATCACAACCTTTCGCGCAGGCGCATGAGATAGTACTGATAATTTGCCAACGGCACATTGGCGGGCACGAGATGATCGAGCATCGGCAAATAGCCGCCTTGTTCTATCAACGGCGTGATGCGATCCAACTCGCGATCAATTTGCTCGCGTCCTTCGAGCAAGACACGTTTGTCAATGCCGCCCACGAGAATCAATTTGGGGTAACGTTCGCGCAGAATGAACGGATCGGAACCGGCTGTGATTTCGAGCGGATACACGCCATCCACGCCGCCTTCGATGAACAACTGGCACAGGTCAACGATATTGCCGTCGCAGTCCACCAAAATTTTGTGGACGCCGTGATCGTGAAAAAATTGATTGACCTCTTGATAATACGGTAGCATGAATCGTCGGAACAGTTTGGGAGAAATCATCGAACCACTTTTGTACGCCATGTCTTCCCAGATCAAAACGTAATCGGGGTGAAATTGTTCGAGGAGCGGTTGGTACAATCGTTTGATAAATTCACAGCGATCCGTGGCCATCGTGGTGAGCAGGTCGGGGTAATCATAGTACGCGGTGGCGAGATTTTCGATGCCGAATAATTCGCGCGGAAAACCAAAGAACCCTTTGAACGTAATCGTGAGGGGAACGCCGATGCTTTGCATCCACCGCGCGTAAGCATCCCAACCTTGACTATACCTCCCAGGGGTATCCGGGATTAAGCGAGGTTTGAGTGCGGCATAATCCGTCGGCGTTTTGACCGGAAAATCCAAGTAACCGGGAAACGAGGTGCTGTGCTTGAAGATTTGAAGCGTGACACCTTCGCGATCACGCTTGATGATTGAGTCGCCGCGATCTTCGAGCAACTCTTCCGCAAAGAATGGATAGATGGTGTCCATAATCGGCAGGACACGGCGCGCAAGCCAGGGTTCGACTTGATAATGCGCGTGAATCCGCATCGAATTGATGGCGCGGTTGTACGCGCCGCTCCAGTACGTGCGTAGATCAACGCCGGAGAGAAATTCGTTTTCGGGAGTCGCCACTAGTTCAGGCGCGAGACCTTGGGCGAGCCATTGCTCGAACAACTCATCCCAAAAGCCCCAGTCCACCAACGGTACGCGGTCGGGCTTTTGAAAATCAAAAACAGATTTAATTTGGTGTGCGAAAGTGGATGTGTTGAATTGATGCATGTGACCTTGCAAATTATTTTGGTTGCCGAGCATGACACTATTTGACTTTCTTGCCGCTACCGCTTGCCTTTGCAATATAATCTAAATTGCCGATTGCGCCGCGAGGTTTGAACATCGCCTGAAAAACGCTGAACCCCGCATTTGCGCTTGTCATGCTGGCGCAACCAAGCCCAAACGCTGAAACTGTTCAGGCGGCGCATCGTTCGCGTGCATCAAACGGACGAGATGCGCAATCATCCTTTGTTCGACCTCCGGGTTGCGAAGCGGATGTTCCTGACGCGGATCGGTTTCCAAATCGAACAACACCGTGCCGATATTGCGCAGATCGCGGAGGTCGCGCTGGCGCACGGGAATTTTCATGACGCGCGCGCCTTTGGTGAACGCGAACGGCGGCGCGAGTTCGACATTGGCAAAATCCTGCACGTCGAACATCTCGCGCATGTGTGTGGGCATGAGTGTGTACTCGAACAAGGGCTCGTTCTCGGCGAGCGGCACGCGCATGTAAACATAGCGACCATCGGTGCACGACACTACCTTGCCGTGATCGCCGAACAAAACCGCATCATGAATCGGCGCGTAATTCGCCGCGGCGTCCTTTAGCACACAACCTTGCATATCGCGCGGAATCGCGACGCCAAAATAATCGAGCAGAGTCGGCGGGAGATCAATCATTTGCGTCAAGCCGGCTCGTCGTTCGCCGCGTGCGCCGCAACGCGGGTCCCAGATGAACAAGGGCTTGCGCGCGATTTCGTTGTAGCACGGGTGCATGTTCTTTGCCCACCAATCGTGCTCGCCCAGCATAAAGCCGTGGTCGGTGGTCACGATGAGCAAGGTGTCGCGCCACAAATCATGGCGGTCCATCGCATCGAGCACGCGCCCCAGTTGTTTGTCACAAAGTGAGAGCAACGCGGCGTACTCCAAGCGCGCATGTTCAACCTGCTCGCGTGTTTCGGCGACTTGCTCATAGGGGGGCCAATCGAAATGCGCGCCGACATAATCGTGCGGGTACAGGTCCTTGTGTTCCTTTTGCGAAAAGAACGGTTCGTGCGGATCGAACGTCTCGATTTGCAAAAACCAATTACCCGTCGCGTGATTCGTTTCGATAAATTCCAGACCCAGGTCAAAGGTTTGCACTTGCGGCATCTCAGCTTCGCGCCGAATATAGTTGCGATTAACCCAGTCTTGCCGCCACTTGTCGCCGGAGCGTCCGCCGATGGTCGGCGGAATCACTGGGTCTTGCGCGTGTCCTTTCCAGGGATCGCCTTCCTGTCCGCGCACAAACTCCCAACTGTTATAGCGCGTGTGATACGTTGCGCCGCCGTCTTCCCAGTAATGTTGATGGTCACTGACAAGGTGCGTATACACGCCATTTTTTTTCAGGAGTGCCGGCATCGAATCGTCGAACGGCTCGATGGGTCCCCAACTACGATGCAAAAAATTATAACGCCCGGTGTGCAGTTCGCGGCGCGCGGGCATGCACGGCATACTCGAAATGTAACAGTTGTCGAACGTGACCGTATGTTGGGCGAGGCGTTCAAAGTTCGGCGCGATGATCCACTCGTTGCCGTACGGCGGGAGAAAATGCCGGTTGAGTGAATCGAACAGAACGAGGATGGCTTTCATTTTTTTATTTCATTCCCGTAGTCGCGATGCCGGACGTAATGTATTTTTCGAGGAACGCAAACACGACCGTGATGGGCAAAAGTGTAAGCACCGTCATCGCTAAAATGTAATTCCACTGCTGATTGAGTTCGCCCTGGAACGCGTTCAAGCCGACCTGAAGTGTGAACAGTTCGGTTTTGCTGACGACGATGAGGGGCCACAGAAAATCGTTCCAACGCCACATCACGGAGAAAATCGCGAGCACGGCGAGCGCGGGCGTGGCGAGTGGGAGAATCACTTGCCAGTAGATGCGCCACTCGCTCGCGCCATCAATTCGCGCCGATTGAATCAGGTCGTCCGGAATCGTGAGCATGTATTGACGCAAAAGGAAAACGCCGGTCGGCGTTGCCGCACCGGGAATGATCAGCCCCAGCAAATTATTTGTCCAACCGACTTTGGCAATGACGAGAAATGCCGGGATGAGAATGACCGAGACCGGCACCATCAATGTGCTGATGATGATGAGAAAAATCGCGTCGCGTCCGCGAAATTCGTATTTGCTCAACGCGTATGCCGCCATGCTGTTTATGAGCAGAGTGACGAGCGTGGCAAAAACCGTGACGATGACCGAGTTTTGCAGATACGTCATGAACGGAAATTTTTCGACCGCGCCGACATAGTTGTCCAACGCGAACGTGACCGAGCGTACAGGCGTGCGTTGATCGAGAAGCACATCGAACTTTTCGCCGGTCGGCGCGTTCGGATCCAGCATACGCGCGCCAATGCCGACCTGGGAAATCTGCGCGAGCCGACGCACCGAGCCGTCTGGCAATTTCACATCATACAGCGCGAGCGGCTTGTCGTATCCCTTGACCTGGACGGTCTCTTGCTGATATGGGAAAAAGGTCGGCGGAAATTCGTACAGCCCGGAGAGCGGTTTGAACGAGGACATGATGAGCCACACGACTGGACCGAACATGACGAGCACGCCGACAAGCAGATAAGCATACGTGATGATGTCGGTTACGTCCCAGCGTTTCCCGCCACGCCGACGGGTGAGAAAACCGACGATACCATTTTTTTGATTCATCGAGAACTCCGTTCCAAAGAATGAGGGATGAAGGATGAAAGAATCATCTTGCATCTTTCTCCTTTCATCCTTCATCCTTTACTACGCCGCTTCTTGCCGACGTTGAATAATCAGTTGTCCAATAGTCAACGTGAACAAAACGATGGCAAGCACCAGCGAAGCCGCGGACGCCATGCCGTAATTGCGAAACTCGAAGGCGGTGCGATAAATATACTGGACGATGTACATCGTCGCCGTACCCGGTCCGCCATGCGTCAGCACAAAAACCACATCGAACACTTGCACGGCGCGAATGAGCGAGAGCACCAGCACGACGGTCATGGTCGGCATCAAGAGCGGCAAGGTCACATTCCAAAATGTGCGCCATCTGTTCGCGCCGTCCATCGAAGCGGCTTCGTACATTTCTTTGGGGATGGCTTGCAAACCGGCGAGCAGAATCAAAGTAAAAAAGCCCATCTGTGCCCAGATGCTGACGACGATCACCCAGATCTGCGCCCACATCGGATCGAGGAGCCAGCCGATCTTGTCCACGCCGAATGCTCCCAGAACAGCGTTGAGCAAACCGAAATCGCGCTGGAGAATCCATTTCCAGATCAACGCGACGACCACCGGCGAAAGTAGCACGGGATAGAAAAACATGGCGCGGAAAAAGCCGCGTCCTTTAATGTCGCGATTGAGCGCGAGCGCGGTGATGAGCGCGATGAGCACGATGCCGCCGACCTGACCGATCACAAAGACGCCGGTGTTCCACGCGGCGCGCCAGAACAAGTCTTCCGCGCACGAGTTGGGGACGGCGAAATTTTCGCAGGTGAATAATTTTTCCAGATTCGCCATGCCGACGTTCGGGCGCGTTTCGAGCAGAATCGAATCGCCGGAGGTAAACGCGTAAAAGAAATTCAAAATCATAGGCAGGAGAATAAAGATGCCAAAGATGAGCATGTTCGGCAGGACAAAAAAATATGCCATGCGTTTATAGCCGATGACGTTCTGGAGTGGGACGAGGAGGTAATCGAGTAGAGAGGCGAGCCAAACAAAGGGTTGCAAGAAAAGGTTGCCTTGCGTTCGAGAGTTTTGCATCGTGGGTCTCCGATACAATGCCGGGTTATCGCGTGGCGATAACCCGGCAAGACATGCGTAGCTGGAACTGGTTATTTAGGAGCCGCTTTCAAGGTGTCATCCATCTTTTGTTGGATGCGCTTGATGGCTTCGTCGAGCGTCAACTCGCCAGTGATGACCTGGCTCAAGCGGTCGCGTGTTTCGACGTTGAATGGCGTGATGTACGGACCCCATTGCAGGTTGCTGGCTTGGGTCGAGATCTTGGCGACTTCTTTGACGAAGACGTTCATCTGTTTGTTCGCGCTGGGGAACTGGACGCCCTTTTTCGCCAGACTCAACGAGCCGGGGAGGAAGAGCGATTTCGCCGAAAATTCTGCCAACACATCGTCGCTGGTCAAGTACTCGACCAGTTTGGTGACTTCTTTGGGATACTTGGTGCCTTTGAAGGCAACGAACGCCGCACCGCCGGGCATACCGGTCGAGCCGCAATCGCCGTACGGATTCGGCACGGCATCCCACTCGAACTTGTCGGCAATCACTTTATCGAACTGACCGATTTGCCAGTTGCCGGAATAATAGAACACCAATTGACCGTTGGTAAAGTAGGTGTTGCCGGCGGCATAGCCACCGCCGCCGCCCACCCACACTTCGGCGGGTGTGATTTTATCCTTGTGCCAACTGACGAGCATGTTGGCGAAATCGCGCAAGCCCTTGGTGTCCACGGTGAACTTGGTGGGGTACATCGAATCAATAAAGTTAGCGCACATGCCCATCATGGGACCAAAGGTGCGATGACCACTGCGGTCAATCGCCACCGCGTAGGGAACTTTGGTCGCGGTCGCTACTTTTTTCGCGGCGTCCACCCATTCTTGCCAAGTCACTTTATCTTTCGTGTCGCTCGGCACGGGCACGCCGGCTTGCTTGAAGAGCGTGCGGTTGATGAACGGACCGCTGACGGTGAACTGGGTGGCAAAACCGGAGAGACTGGTCTTGTCATTCGGGAGGCGCATGGATTGCAAGTACGCCGGGTCCCAGTTTGCCGCCCAGGCTTTGGCATCCGTCATGTGCGGCGTCATGTCGAGATAGTACTTGGCATATGTTTGGATGCTGGTCACACGCGCCATGTCCGGCGGATTACCCGATTCGAGTTGCGCGGGCATGATCTTGTCGAGGTCGGCATACGCAACCGTATCGAGTTTGACGGTGATGTTGGGATTCAAGGTTTGGTACTTGTCCAGAATCGCGCGCATCACATCGCCTTCGTTGCCGTCGTTGTACCAAATGATGCGGAGTTCGATTTTTTGCGCGGCGGGCGCAGTCGTCGCCGCGGGCTTGGTCGGTTCGGGCGCTTTGGTCGCCGGGACAGCGGTGGCTGGTGCGGTAGTAGGCTTCGGCGCATCCGTCGGTTTGGGTGCGGCGGTTGGCACGGGCGCACTTGTGGGCGGCGGCGCTTTGGTCGGTTCAGGCGTCGGCGAGGCGCACGCAACGAGTGCGATCACTAGGATCGCCAACACTAAAAAGGCAATTCGTTTCATCGTAACTTCTCCTCTTGAATTTTTGGAAAACCTGGATGGATGGAACAAAAAGATATTTAGCGAGACACACCTCCTTGGATTTGGGATCACAACCATTGTTTGAGAAACGCGAGCACGCTCGCACGCATGTGCGCAGTTTCGAAATGTCCGCCGGGGTACGTTTGCAAACGCCATGCGTCCGGCGCATTCGCTTCGCGATAGACGCGACGCAATTCTGAATCAATGCGCTCCAAGCCGGTGCGCGGTGTCAGCGGATCGTATTTGCCGGCGAGACTGAGATGCGGGCGTGGCGCGATCAACGCGTTGATTTCCCAGCTGGAAAATTCGTTGAGCAAACCGGGCACGTAATAATAAATGCCGTGACCATCCAAGCCATCGTTCGCGATGAGCGCGTCGTAATCGGTGAGACTGCACAAATCAATGCACACGCGAATGCGTTCGTCCAACGCGGCGCACCACCACGCCATCGTGCCACCCATCGAAATGCCGAGCGTACCAATGCGCGTTGCATCCACATCTGCACGAGTCGCCAAATAATCCAGCGCGCGCAAATTGTCGGACACCATCATGCCCCATAACACACATCCACGCCACAACAGTTCTTCGAACAGTGCGCTCTCGGTTCGCCCACGACGTTCGCCATAGAGC
>CAZPIR010000030.1:0-10703 GCA_964586085.1 uncultured Anaerolineaceae bacterium
GACGAAAACGGATTTGAATGTCGTTGGCATTCGTGAGGGCGATGTCGCCGCAGTGAGCGATCAGTGGGAGAGCGGCATCGAGCCATGGCGTTTCGATGGCGTGTCGTATCAATGGGATCCGGGCAAACGCACGTATCGCGTTTACGTGTACACCGATCGTCCGCTTTATCGTCCGGGGCAAACCGTTTATTTCAAAGCGATTGTCCGGAGTGACGACGATGGTGTGTACACGCAACCACCCGCCGGCACGGATGTGAAAATCAAGGTCAGTGATTGGCAAGACCGCGTATTGTTTGACAAAACGCTCAAGACTACCGCGTTCGGTTCGCTCGCCGATTCGTTCGTCATTAATCCCGAAGCGGGTTTGGGTTCGTACCAAATCACGGCTTCCATCGGCGACGAGACGTACTCGAATGAAATCCAGGTCGAAGAATATCGCAAGCCGGAATATCAGGTCAATGTAAAAACAGATCGCGAGGCGTACATCAACGGCGACACGATCACGGCGACGGTGCGCGCGAATTACTTTTTCGGTGGCGCGGTCACGGGTGCGAGCGTGCACTGGACCTTGTATGCGAACGATTACTATTTTTACTGGGCTGGCGGCGATCTCGATTTCGGCAATGCGACCGAGCAACGCTACTATGGTTACGGGCGCGAAGTGTCCTCGGGCGAGGCGACCTTGAATGCGAGTGGTGAGTTTGTCGTCAAACTGCCGGCAAACATTTCGCAAGAAGAACGCAGTCAGGTGTTTACCATCGAAGCCGAAGTGACGGACGAAGCGAATCAGCCGCAGTCGTCCATTGCGGCGGTATTGGTGCATCGCGGTAATTTCTACATCGGCATGAAACCGACGACGTATCTCGCCGAAAAAGGCAAAGAGTCGCGGATTGATGCGCAGACGCTCGACACCAATGGCAAACCGACCGGTCGGGTGGCGTTGAGTTATGCGGTCAACCTGATTGATTGGAATTGTCGGCGCACGACGGGCGACAAGGGGCGCACCATCTGGAAATGCGACGAAGTCAAAACGGAAATTCAGCGGGGCGACCTCACGACAGATGTGAACGGCAAATATCAACTTGCGTTCGTGCCGCCCAAAGGTGGTTCGTATCGGGTTGACGCGCAGGGCAAGGACGTGCGCGGCAATCGCGTCCTGGGTCAGACCTGGCTCTGGGCGAGCGACCGGACGCAATTCTTGTCGTGGCGTTTCGATAACAATGACCGCATCGAACTTGTGCTCGACAAAAAAGAATATGCGATTGGCGACACGGCTAAAGTGTTGATTCAATCGCCGTATCAAAAATCAACCGCGCTGGTGACGATGGAACGCGGCAAGATTGTGTCGCATCAACTCGTCGCGCTCGACTCGAACAGCGCGACCGTCAACATCCCAATCACCGACGCGTACTTTCCGAATATGTACGTCAGCGTGATGTTAATTCCGCAGGGCGGTTTTCCCGATGGCATTCCCAGTTTCAAGATGGGGTTGCAAAATATCAAGGTCGTCTCCGCCGCGAAAAATTTGAATGTGAGTGTCGCGTCGGCGAAGGAACAGTACGCGCCGCAAGACAAGGCGACGTACAGCATCAAGGCGGCCGACTCGACGGGCAAGCCGGTCAGCGCCGAAGTGTCGCTCTCAGTTGTGGACAAAGCCGTGCTTGCGCTCGCGAAAAATTTTGGTGCGGACATTGTGGATGCGTTTTACGGCAAGCGTGATCTTGCTGTGAAAACATCGCAATCGCTCACCGTGTTTCTCGCGCGCGTGAATCAGCGCGAAGACTTTGGCGGCGGCGGCGGCGGCGGTGAAGAACCGCGCAAGAGTTTCCCGGACATTGCGTACTGGAATCCGACGATTGTCACGGATGCGAATGGCGCGGCAAAAGTAGATGTGTCATTGCCGGACAATCTCACGACCTGGACGGCGATTGCAAATGGTGTGACCGCGCAGACCCAGGTCGGCAAAGCGACCGGCGATACAATGGTCACCAAGCCGTTGATCGTGCGTCCGGTTTTGCCGCGTTTTCTTAATGTGGGCGACAAGATCACACTTGGCGCGATTGTGCGTAACTCGACCGAGCAAACGCAGAGCGTGACGGTGGCGTTCACGGCGACGAGTGGTTTGCAGTTGAGCACCGCGACGCCGATCACACGCACGTTGACGATCAGCGCGGGACAATCGGCGACGGTGAATTGGAACGTGACTGTGCCGCAAGCGAGTGCGTTCGCAACCGCATACTCGCCGACCGCGCCACTCTCGACGACGATCACAATGTCGGCGCGTGGCAGTGGCGTGAATGATGCGGTGCAATTGTCCGTGCCAATCGAGCCGTTCGGCGAAAAGCGCGTCGTTGCAAACGCCGGCCAAGTGGACGACACACAATCCCAGTTCACGATCAACGTGCCGCGCGATGCAACGTTCGCTTCGGTCAAGCTGGGTCTGTCGCCATCGCTCGCGGC
Organism: uncultured Anaerolineaceae bacterium; assembly: GCA_964586085.1. Classification (GTDB taxonomy): domain Bacteria; phylum Chloroflexota; class Anaerolineae; order UBA4142; family UBA4142; genus JACRBM01. The sequence continues at coordinate 2,461 of CAZPIR010000030.1, forward strand.
GGGCTTGATTGATTCGCTCGAATATCTGACTGGTTATCCGTACGGTTGTGTGGAGCAAACGATGAGTCGTTTCCTGCCGACTGTACTCGTCAAGCAATCGCTTGACAAGTTAAAGTTGAAAAACGCCAAGATCGAAAAAGAATTGCCCAAGCAAGTTGAAGATGGTTTGACGCGTTTGTATGCGTTCCAACACGGTGATGGTGGCTGGGGCTGGTGGGAGTCGGACGATTCGCTCGACTATGAAACTGCGTATGTGCTGTACGGTTTGCTTCAAGCGAAAAAAGCCGGCTATTCAGTGGACGACAAGGTCATCAAACGCGCCAGCGAATTTCTCAAAGCGCCGGTTGTGAATACAACGGATTACGATTTAAAAGTGTACATTGCGTACGTGCTCGCCGAAGCCGGGCAGGGCGACCCCGCACTGGCGCGTGCAATGATTGACAAACAGGACAAGATGTCGTTGAACTCGCGCGCGACGCTCGCCTTGTTGCTCAGGATGGTCGCCGAAGATGCGCGCGCAAAAGAAATCGTGACCGCGCTCGAAAAGCAAGTGACCGAGACGGCGCAGACTGCAATGTGGAAAGAGTCCGACGCATCACGTTATCGCTGGGAGTACTATTCGAGCAACGGGCGCACGACGGCGACGATCTTGCGCGCGATGTTGGCGCTCGATCCGCAATCGCCGTTGATTCCCAAGACGGTGCGTTACTTGATGTTGAATCGTTTTGGTGGTTATTGGCGCACGACCCAGGAAACCGCGCAAACGATTATCGCCTTGAGCGATTACCTCGTGCTCTCCGGCGAACTGGATGCGGGTATGACGTACGAATTGTTTGTGGATGGCGCGAGTTACACCAAGCAAACGGTGACACGCGAGAACATTGCGCAACAACAAACTGTTACGCTCAAGCTCACGCCGGGTGATCACACGATTCGTGTGGTCAAGAGTGGCGCGGGACGCGTGTACTATTCGAGCGCAATGACGTACTATGCGTCAGTTGAGACAGTGGGCGCGGCGAAATCGCTCGACGGATTCAACGTGTCGCGCGAGTATCTCGATCCGAAAACGAACAAGCCCGTCGCGTCGTTCAAGGTCGGCGATATGGTGCGCGTCAAGTTGACGGTGGATGCGCCGCGCGAAAGTTGGTACATGATGATCACTGATCCGCTCCCGGCCGGTTTCGAGGCAATCAACTATTCGCTGAACACGAGCGGCATCGAACCCACCGGCAAATCAGGTTATTACTGGTCGCGTCCCGACCTGCGCGACAATCGCGCCGTGTTCTTTACAACACGGTTGTGGAAAGGCAAGCACACGTACTCGTACCTGATTCGTGCCACGGCGAGCGGCACGTTCCGCGCTCTGCCGGCTGAAGCCGTGCCGATGTACGAACCCGAAGTGTTTGGGCGCAGTGCAAGTGTGGAGATGACGGTCAAATAGTTTTCGTGTGAATGAAAGCGAGTGGGGCAAGATTGATTTCTTGCCCCATTTTGTTTCGGGTTGCATAAGACGGTTTGACACCCTGCAAACCCTGTGCTAGAATTTGCGCCAATGTCGCAAAAAGCTGTTCGTAAAAATCAAACCGAGATTTCGGTGCTGGTCGTCATTGTGACGGCTGTGTTGGGTTTGGTCGCGATGGCGATTTTCGGCGTGTTGATGGATCAGTACGATCGCACCAAAAATGTGTTGGCCCAACGCACCGCCGTTGTGCGCGCGACGGATCAGTTCATTGCGATGCTGACCGCGACGCCGCCGACACCCACGCCGACGAACACGGTCACGCCCTCGCAAACGCCGACCCCTTCGCGCACGCCCACGCCGACAAACTCGCCAACGCCCACGCTTTCGCCGACCCCGACCTTGTCGCCGACGCCGACGATCCCGCCTTCGCCGACCCTTTCGCCGACCCCGCGCCCGACGAGCACGCCCACGTCTGCGCCGGTCAATCTCGTCAACTCGTGCATGACGATTGACAACTCGGGCACGTATCGGCTCAACGCCGATTTGAATGCGAACGGTGAGTGCATCAAGATTCGCGCGAGCTATGTTGTCCTGGATTGCAACAATCACGCGATTCGTGGCACGAACGACACCGGCTATGGCATCACGATTCGCAAGTACGGTCTGCTTGGTTCGCAAACGCCGCAGTACGTCGAAGTGCGTGGTTGTCGCGTGTCGAATTTTCTGTACGGCATTTACGTCGAAGCCGGGACAAAACTCGTGATTCGCAACAATGACAGCTCGAATAATTTTGACGATGTGGATCCGAACACGCGCTTTGGCAAATTCCTCGGCATGACCGAAGGTGGCGGCATTCGCTTGAACAACGTCACCGATTCCCAGGTTCTGGGCAACACGACCTTGCAACAAGCGATTGGGATTGATGTGCGTAACTCGACAGGTGTGGTGATTCGCAACAACACCGCGTCGAACAATTCGGCGTGGGGCATCAATCTCTTGCGGACGAACAACAGCGAAGTGTCCGGCAACACGACGGCGGACAATGTGCGCAAGTGTACGTGGGGTGCGGGCACGGTCGGCTTTGGTTGTGATGCGGGCGGCATTGTTGTGCAGGATGGTTCGAACGGCAATTTGATTGCGAACAACTCGATTGTTGGGCGTAACGGAAACGGCGTGTTCATCAAGGCGCATGCGTTGCCATGTGGCAACAACAATTCGATTATCGGCAACACGATCACCGGCGTGTTGTATAACGGCGTCGAGTTGAGCTTTTGCACCGGCAACAAGGTCAACGACAATCAAATGCGCGACGGTCTCGACGGCGTGTGGCTGGGTTTCGCCAACAACACCGAAATCAAGAACAATTCGATTTCGAACATGAGCAATCACGGCATCATTTCGTTGAACAGCCACGACAACATGATTTCCGGCAATCAAATCGTCAACAGCAACACCGCGCTTTATTTTTATTCGGAAGAGTACAGCAAAAGTGAGTTTTCGTTTTTGCCGCCAGGCGATTATCGTTCGCACGGCAATTGTTTGTGCGGCAACACTCTGCAAAGCAACAACGTCGCCGTGCATCTGCTCAACTCGACGCATAACCAAGTCACGCGCAACACGTATGCGAGCAACGGGCGCACGTTTTTGATTCAGGGCAACAGCGAAGGAAACAATCTGCAAAGTTTTGTGCCGCTCGGTCCGTTGGCGCAGTATTTGACAATTCGCAAGTGAGATGGTAATATCTGCCACGCTCAAGTTAAGACTGAAAAGTAATTTACAAGCAAAAGGGGTGAGATACCGTGACGGTCAAGTTGCGAGATGGCGAGTCGTTCGACAGCCTGCTTCGCCGCTTTAACAAAGAAGTGATGGAAGGCGGCGTGATGAAAGACCTGCGCCGTCGTCGTTGGTTTGTACCCAAGGGCGAACAGCGCCGGATGGACGAACGCAAAGGACGCCGACGCGCGCGCATGATGCGCCTGCGCCAGGATCAGGATGAAGGTTAGTTGTTGAGCAAGGCAAGTTAGAAACCCGTCGAGTAGTTTAGGCGGGTTTCTCGCTTTTCGGGGGTGGTATGGACGAGCCAAAGAAAACAATCAAGGATTGGGAGTCAGGCGTTGAGAAGACAATTCGCGAGGCGATAGAGCGCGGCGAGTTTGATCATTTGCCGGGCAAAGGCAAGCCGCTCAACCTGGACGAAAATCCGTACGCGCCGGAAGATTGGCGCATGGCATACAAACTGTTGAGCGACGCGGGCATGGCGCCTGAATGGGTCGAGCAGAGCAAGGACATTCGCGCGGCGATGGAGGCGTTGGCCAAGTGGCTTGACGACCAGGTGCATTGGCAACACGAGCGCGCGCACAAAGCCAAGACGTTGCCGATTGACAAGATGATCAAGGAACGCGATCATTTGCAATGTGTGCGCGGCGAAGTGAGCGCGATGTTACGTTTGCGCGCGACCGAGTTGAATAAACAGATTGACGTCTTTAATCTCAAAGCGCCGCCGGGCATTCCGCATTTTACGCGCGTGCGAATTGACGAAGAGATCGAAAAATATCTCGATGCAAGCACCAGTTTGTAAAACAGCGCCCCGTTTTCTCCAAGAAAACGGGGCGCTTGATTTTTATCCCAGCCGCATCACGCGATGTAATTTTTCCGGCACAAGTTTGCGGAGCAGTAATTTTTCATCGTCGCCCAGTGCGCCCGAAGCGATGAGAAGCACACCATACAAAATGCCGGCGAGCGGAATCGCGAGGACGACGCCGACGAGCGGCATCATCGCCCAGAGCGCGATGCCCATCACGCCGGATGCCAACGCCGGTCGCCATACGAGCGAGAGGAATGGAATCGTCGCCAGATTTTTGCGGATGCTGTAATAAAACGGCGCGAGCAAAACCATCTCGGAGAAAATTGTGACGAGCGATGCGCCGACATAACCCAGCGAGGGAATCGCCGCGAGGTTTGCCGCGATGTTGAACGCGACGCCGATGATAAATGCCTTGGTCAAGAAACGTTGTTGCCCCAGCGCAATCAAAACATAATGCGTTACGCTGTTGATGAAGCTGAATGGCAAGAACCAAATCAAAACCTGGAGCGCAATCGCCGAATGGGGCAGGTACGCATCGCCGCCGAAAATCAGGATCAACTCGCGCGCGATAAAAATTGTTCCAACCGTGATCGGGAGTGAGACCCAGATCAAAATTTTCAGCGAGAGGATATACGCGCGCAACATCGCATCTTTGGCGGACGCGGCGAGGCGCGAGAGCGCAGGAAAAATCGCGAGCGTGAAATTTGACGGAATGAAATTGAGTGCGTCAATAAATTTGTACGCCGTCTGATAGTAACCCAGTTCTGTGTCGCCGCGCAGAGGTTGCAGAATCAACACGTCAATCCGGAAAAAGAGCGACGAGAGTAAATTGTTCAGCATCAACGGAAACGATTCGCCGAACATCCAACGAATCAATGTGCGGTCGGGTTGCCAACGCGGCGCGAACAAGGTCGCGCGCACGAGATAGTAGAATGCGGCGAGCGTGAATACGTTGACGATGATCGAGACGGTTGCAAGACCTAAAAAGCCGTACCCCAGCAACAATGCGACGACGCCGAGTGTGATTGAAAGCAAGCGCGTCGTGACATCTACCGCGATGCGGTACTCGAATTTTTCGTACGCGTTGAACAAAAAAGCAAGTGACGCGGCGAGCGTGCTGGGCAACATGCCGATCATCAACAGCGTGAGCGCATATGCCGTATCGAGCGTGAGGTGAAAGAACGAAACGTAGAGCGCGGTGATGAGTGTGACTGGCAAAAGTGAGGCGAGCCACAACAACACGCGCAGAATTGTGCCGTTCGTGAGATAACGGTTCGCTTGACTGCGGTCGCGCGAAACTTCGCGGGTGAGCAAAATACCCAAACCAAAGTCGGTGATGGTGTTGGCGAGAAACCAAATTGTGACTGCCCAGCCGTAACGTCCGGTGCCAGTCGGACCCAGGACACGTAAGGACAAGAGCGCGAACGCGAGGTCAATCAATTTCATCAACAACGAAGTCGCCATCGGCAGGAGCGAATTCTTGGCGACCAGTTGCACTTGCGATGTAGTGTCCTCGCGATAAAAACGTTGCCATGCAAGATAGGCAAAGCCGAGCAGTAACATCATCGCGCCGACGAACGAGGCAATGCCGCCAACGCGGAACGAGACCGGGCTGTAACGAAAACGAATCGTGTGCGCGCCCGCCGGCACGGCGACGGCGCGAAAATTATAATCGGCGCGATAGAGTGCCGTGTCTTCACCATCTAGTTGTGCAATCCAACCCGGAAAGTACGAATCACTCAACACGAGCCAGCCGGCGCAACCTTGCTCGCTTTTCACGATGACTTCGGTCAACGCGTACTTTTCGATATTGACCGGCTTGAGCGCGCACGTTGCAGTCACATCCAGGTCGGGTGCGCGGTCGAGCAAGACGTCGCGTGTTGGGTCGAATGTTTTCAGCGCGGCGAGCATTGCCGCGCGCTCCGGAATCACGCGTGCTTGCGGAACCATGAATGCGCGCGGCAGAACGCGGTCGTTGCGATAAATTTGAATTTCTTTATCGTAGACGAGTGTGTAACCGGCGTTGGGCAAAGGTCGTGTTGTCAAAACGTACTTGACGTTGAGCAAATTCACGAGCGGCGAATCGAACGGGTCGGGTTTGTAAAATGCGGCGATGCGATTGTAGAGCAATTCATCTTGCGGGGCGAGCAAGCCCATCAAATCGGCGTACTGTTTCGGAATGATCGAATCGTAGCCACGAATGTCGCTGATACCAAAGAGCATTCCCGCATTCGCGTTGAACATTTTTTCGTTCGCGTTATCGTAACTCGTGATGCGATAAAGCGACTTGTCCTGTTGCAAAAACTCGACGGCGGGTGGCACAAATTTAGCGATGTTTGAATCGGCGCGTGGATAAAATTGCATGCCGATGATGAATAAATCACACGCAACAATCGCAACCGCGAGCCATTGCCAACGTGTGGATTGTAAGACGCGAATCGCAATGCCGGCGAGTAAAACAAAAATCGCGAACAGCAGAATGTTGCGGAACTCGTACGCATAAAACATGCGCCCACTGTCGAACACCTGGCTCGCCAAATCGGACGAACGCACGATGCGCTCGGCGAACGCGATGGTTTGTGCGCGGAAAACCCAGGATGCGGCGAGCGCGAGTGTGACGAGTGCGCCGAGAGCGATGAGGCCCCAGGTCAGGGCGACGCGGCGACGCGGCGACGCGGAGATTTTTTCATTGCTCCGTGTCAGCATGATTTCTGCGCCGATTCCCGCCAGCACTGCCATGCTCAGCGTGTACGGAAACACCCAGCGAAATGGCGAATGCAATTGGTTGAAACCCGGGACGCCGAAAAACAAAATTGCATAAAGTGGTGTGCCGAAGGTAAAAAGGAGCGAGATGATGGCGAGTGCGGCGAATGACCAAGTGACAGGTTTAAAGTTGGACGAAACCTGTAACTTGAAACTTGATCCCACCGCGATGAGCGCGAGCACAATCGGCAGAATGCCCACGTACGAGCCGGCTTCGACGTAATTCTTGATGCCCCAAAAAATTGTGCCGGTTGGCGCGGCACGTGTGGCGAAATCGAACACGTCGAAATACGTGTGATGCGTGGGATTGCCGAAAAAATCGGGAATGAAGAACGTGACGATTTGACGAATGGGGTATGCCCAGCCGACGACATCCTGGTATGTTACCGAGCCACTGCGAAAATTGTTTTGCACCAATTCGTAGAGCGGCACGATTTGTACGGCGGCGAGCGCGATGCCAAGTAAGGTCATGATGGCGATGATGATGCCATTGCTGATACGGCTTTTCCACTGGGGCAGGGCGAACGCGCGCCACGTTGCATAAAATGCCGTGACAATTAGGATGTACATCGAAATCTCGATGTGCCCGGCGAGAAATTGAATGCCGATCAACATGGCGCCGATGAGCGCGACCAGGATGCGCCGCGCGGTATGACGCGCGGTGATAATCAACTCGACGCACGCAAGAATTGCGGGGAGCCATGCCGCCGCGCTGATGACCATCGGAAACGTGACGCTGACGGTGAGCATGCCGCTGAACGCGTACGCGAGTGCGCTGATGCTCGCCGGCACGCGACGCAGACCCAGGATGCGCGTGAACACAAACATGCTGATCGCGGCGATGGCGAGTTGCAACGCGACGAAAATCCCAAATGCGCGTTCGAGCGGGAGAAAATAAAAGAGGATGCTAAACGGGTAGAGTGTGGATTGTTGTCCCGCCGCCAGAAACGGAATGCCGGCAAAGAGGTACGGATTCCACAGCGGAATTTCTTTTGCGCGAATTGCCTCGACGATCAGTTTTTTCCACGCATAATTTTCCAGGACGAGGTCACTCGCGAGTTCGTTGTGTGGTTGCGTCACACCGAACGGGGATGCGAATGTACTCCAGGGTGGAAAGCGAAACAGATTGTCAAAAGGGATGAGCGTTTGGTTGCCAAACACGACCGGCGCAAAGAACAACGCGGCAAGTGCGACAAACAATCCGACGATGAGCAGGTCACGCCGATTCACGCTGAAACTCTACGTGCGCGATTTTCTTTTTGATCGAACCGTGTTGCAAACGAATTTCGAGTACGCGCCACGCGGCTTCGAGCTTGATCGGCACGGACATTTTCGATTTGCCGATGCGACGGTCTTCAAAGTAGATGGGCCATTCAAGGATGCTAAAGCCGGCTTGCTCGCTCAGGTGTGCCATCTCAACCTGGAACACATACC
>CAZPIR010000030.1:10713-15363 GCA_964586085.1 uncultured Anaerolineaceae bacterium
ACCCGTTCGAGCGCACGTTTTCGAGGTTGATGCGTTCGAGCGCGCGCCGGCTCCAACATTTAAACCCGGCGGTTGCATCACGCACTTGCAGACCCAGGATTGCGCGCACCCACACACTGTTCGCCCACCAGCTAAGCAAGTACCGCCAGCCGCTCCAGCGCGGATCAAGTTTGCCGCCGGGCGCATAGCGCGAGCCGACCACGACATCGAACTCGTGGATGCGCTTGACGAAACCGGGCAAATAATCCGGCGAATGCGAAAAATCGCAATCCATTTGCACGATGCAATCTGCGCCGCGTTCCAGCGCCCACTTGAACCCGGTGACGTACGCGGTGCCCAGTCCCAGTTTGCCGGGACGATGAAGCACGGAAACCTGGTCAGGTTGTTGTGCGCTCAATTCATCGGCGATGGCGCCGGTGCCGTCTTGCGAATGGTCGTCAATCACGAGGATGTGTAACGAATCGAGAGGCAGACCCAGGAGCGCGTGCACCATCGGGGCGAGGTTGGATGCTTCGTTAAAAGTTGGCAGAATGATGAACGTTTTCATGCGGGGCAGATTATAGCATCGTCAAGATGAAAGGTCAAAGTTTGGCGTGAGGATGGGTGCGCGATGATTGGATTGGCTTGTTCGTTTGAGAAAGGTCTGCCAAGCGTGAGTGGCAATGCAATTGCCAATCTTAAGAAACTTGAGTATAATACCGGCAAGTTGTTCGCGCTCCGGAGAAAGAGAGATGCCTTCATCCGTCTTGATTGTAGCAAGTGACAAGACTGCGGCAAATCTATACGCTAGCTTGTTCAGCAAAAAAGAATTTACCGTGTATGTGGCGACGAGTGGTCGTCAGGCGCTAGCGCAAGCCAAGGCGCATCGTCTTGACGTTCTCGTGATAGATGTCGCCTCGCGGATTAATTACAAGGTCATCTGTCGTAAAGTCAAGAGCGACTGCGCCGCGCCCTTGGTGGCGATTGCGGCATCGAACGCCAAAATTGATCCGGCGTTGACCCCTGCCGCGATTGTGCAAAAACCGGTCTCGGCGAAAAAATTGATCGCGCGCATCAAAACCGTTTTGCAAAACAAACCGCCCCGCCTGATGAAGGTTAACGGTTTGACGATTGATGTTGAAAAACACAAATTGACGCGCGGGAGCAAAAATTTTGCGCTCACACCCAAAGAATTTATTTTACTGAAATTGTTTATCGCCAAAGCCGGTCAACTGGTCACGCGCAAAATGTTGATGCAAGAAGTTTGGGAGACGGATTATCTTGGCGACACGCGCACGCTCGATGTCCACATTCGTTGGTTGCGTGAAAAAATCGAGGACAATGCCAGCAAACCGCAACGACTGGTGACGGTACGCCGACAAGGTTATCGGTTCGTCGTCAAAGATGCCTGACAATTGAAATAAATTGCTCGCTCCAAAAAATTGGAGCGAGCAATTTTTATTTCTGGCGAGTGAGGATGAGCCACATAAAATATGGAATGCTCATCTGACGTTTGATGCGACGCGGCTCACGCACCAAACGATACGTCCACTCAAACCCGGCGTCGCGAATCCACTGTGGCGCGCGTGGCACAATCCCGGCGAGCGTATCAAACGTGCCGCCCACGCCGAGCGCAACTGAAACATTCGGCAACCGTGCCGCGTTGTGCGCAATCCACAATTCTTGTTTCGGCGGACCATAGGCGACGAATAAAATGTTCGCGCGCGAGGCGTTGATGCGTTCGCAGATGTCCGCTTCTTGCTCGACGGCGGGCGACCCCGCAAAACATCCGGCAATGGTTAGACTTGGCTCGCGCGCTTGCATCACCTCTGCCGCGCGTTCGGCGATGCCCTCGCGTGCGCCGAGCAAAAAAACTCGGTCGCCGCGCTTTGCCGCGAGCGCACAAATTCGCGCGACCAAATCCTGTCCGGCAACTCGCTCACGAAACGGCGTGCCGATGCGTCGCGCCGCCCAGAGCAAGCCCACACCATCTGGCACGTTGAGCGCGGTTGCGTTCAACACCCGCAGAAATTCCGGATTCGTTTGCGCCATCACGACAAATTCCGGATTCACGGTGGCGAGGTGATGCAAGCCCGGTTTGCACAGAAATGTTTCGATGCAGGTCATTGCATCGGCATACGTCACATTGTCAATGTGAACGCCGAGAATGGGAATGCGAGACATGCCAGTTAGAACATGCCGCTAATGTTGCCGTTTTCATCCACGTCAATGCGTGTGCCTGCCGGGACGCGCGGCAATGCCGGCATGGTTCGCACGTCGCCGCACAGCACGACGAGATAGCCCGCGCCGGCGGCGATACGCACATCGAGAATCGGGATGCGCACGCGGCGTGGGCGCCCTTTTAACTTGGCGTCGTGCGAAAGCGAGAGATGTGTTTTCGCCATGCAGACCGGCAACGCGCCAAAACCCAGTTCGGTGTATTGTTTGATTTTTTGTTCGGCGCTCGGTGCATACTCGACGCCTTCCGCGCCAAACATCCGGTCCACGATGCGTTCGATTTTTTCCTTGATGGGCAATTCGACCGCGTACAAAAATTTGAATTGCGCTTGTTTTTTGCACGCGTGCACAACCGCTTCGGCGAGCGAGATCGCGCCGGCGCCACCGCGCGAGTACGCATCGGAGACGAAGGCGCCTTCTGCGCCGGACTCGCGCGCGATTTTTTCGACGAGCGCAATTTCGCGTTCGGTGTCGGTCTCGAAGCGATTCACGGCGACGACGACCGGCACGCCGAACCACAACACGTTTTCAATGTGCTTGATGAGATTCGCCGAGCCGCGTTCGAGCGCGGGCAAATTTTCCTTTAGCAATTCTTCGGGCAGAGGTTTGCCGGCGACGACCGGTCCCACACCGCCGTGCATTTTCAACGCGCGCGTCGTCGCAACGAGCACGACGGCGCTCGGCTGTAAGCCGGAATGACGGCACTTGATGTCGAAAAATTTTTCCATCCCCAGTTCCGAACCCAGACCTGATTCGGTGATGACATAATCGTTCAGTTTCAAAGCGATGCGGTCGGCGAGTACCGAGTTGTTGCCGTGCGCGATACTGCCGAATGGTCCGGTGTGAATGAATGCTGGCGTGTGCTCGTTGGTCTGCAAGAGATTCGGTTGAATCGCATCGCGCAACAATGCCATCATTGCGCCGGTGGCTTGCAGATCATCTGCCGTGACTGGCTTGCCCGCGCGCGACATGCCGATGATGATGCGACCCAGGCGCGCGCGCAAATCGCCCAGTGAGGTTGAGAGCGCGAGGAGTGCCATGATCTCGCTCGACACGGCGAGGTCGAACGAGGTTTCGCGCGGCACGCCACCTTCGCGACCACCCAAGCCAATCGCCACATGACGCAGTGCGCGATCATTCATGTCGAGCACGCGGGGCCACGTAATCGAAAATGGATCCAGGTCGAGCGCGTTGCCTTGATAGAGATGATTGTCCATGAACGAGGCGAGCAAGTTGTGTGCCATCGCGACCGCGTGGGTGTCGCCGGTCAAATGCAAATTAATGTCGTCTACCGGAAGCAGACGCGCATGCCCGCCGCCGGTGCCGCCGCCCTTGACGCCAAACACCGGCCCGAGCGAAGGTTGGCGCAAGCAAACTGCCGCGCGTTGTCCCACGCGATTCAACGCCATGGCGAGACCGACCGTTGTTGTTGTTTTGCCTTCGCCGAGCGGCGTGGGTGTCATCGAAGTCACGACGACGTACTTGCCATCGGGTTGCTCGGCAAGCCGCGTCAATGCATCGAGCGAAATTTTTGTTTTGAACTTGCCGTATAGATTGATGTCGTCGTCGGTCAAGCCCATTGCATGGGCAATCTCAACAATCGGTTTTGGTTCAATTAGGTTCACGGTCTACCTTCGACTAGTTGGAGAATTTCGCGTTGACGTTGCGCGGCGAACGCGATGAGATAATTGGCACGCGCGCGCCGTTCGCGCGTAAAATTTTCATCGTGAATGTGTTTGAGATTGGTAAGCGCGTTGAATGCCGCGCCGTGCAAACCGGCTTGCGCCATCAAAGCACCTACACCCACATCGCTCGCGGCGTTGCGATTTGCTTTCGCCGCGACTGCGTGTGCGAGGTCGAGCACCGCGGCGCATTTTTCGGCGGTGATGAGAGGAACTTGGGAGGCGAGTTGGAGCGCGGTTTGAATTGCGGTGTTGCGCGTGATTATTTCGGCATCCGAATTTTTGGATAATTGATATGCGTTCATCACGCTAGAGTACGCATCAATGTCGGTTTGCATCAGGTCGCGCAACTCGCGTTGCAAAATTTCGGCACGCGCGAGAATCGTTTGCATTTCATCTTCGACTGCCGCGTAATTTTTTCTGCCGATGGTCAAACGACATGCCATCGCCACGAGTGATGCGCCGAGCGCGCCGCTCAATGCTGTCGCGCTCCCGCCGCCGGGCGCGGGCGTGCCGGCGGCAAGCGCGTCGAGAAAAATTTGCAAAGGTTGATCCGGAAAAGACATCATAGCATTTTGGATTTGTCTGCTAAGCCAAAATCAAAAAGCGAAAATTTTACTTCCACTGCACTTTGACCGCGCGGCGTTCGCCTTCAAAATCAATGAACGCAACCCGTCGGTTCGCCACGCCGTACTCTAACAGTTTTTTGACGAGGAGCGCGTCTTGTAAACAGTACTCTTCGAGTCGTTCC
>CAZPIR010000031.1:0-15254 GCA_964586085.1 uncultured Anaerolineaceae bacterium
GGGCGGCGATTTCATAAAGTACAAACTCGGCGCAACAAGCGCCCCTTTCATTCCGCGATCCAGCGCAATTTTCGCGCAACGCACCGCATCAATCACCACGCCCGCACTGTTCGGCGAATCCCACACTTCGAGTTTCAATTCGATGTTGAGCGGCACATCGCCAAACGTCGTGCCTTCCAAGCGAAGGTATGCCCACTTGCGATCGGTGAGCCAGGGCACGTAATCACTTGGTCCGACGTGAACATTCTCGGCGGGCAACGTATGCCCCAGCATCGAAGTGACTGCGTTCGTCTTGGAAATTTTTTTCGATTCGAGCCGCTCGCGTTCGAGCATGTTCAAGAAATCCGTGTTGCCGCCGAAATTCAGTTGATACGTGCGGTCAAGGCGCACGCCCCGATCTTCGAACAGGCGCGCGAGGACGCGATGCGTGATCGTCGCACCGACCTGGGATTTGATGTCGTCGCCGATGATGGGCAAGCCGCGCTCTTCAAAACGTTTCTGCCAATACTTTTCCTTGGCGATAAACACCGGAATGCAGTTGACCATCGCGCACCCAGCATCGAGGATTTGCTCGACGTACCACTTGGTCGCTTCTTCCGAGCCAACGGGCAAATAGTTGATGACCACATCGGCTTTGGTCGCTTTTAAAATTCCGACGACATCATCCGTCGAACCCGGCGCTTTTTCAATCACTTGTGACAGATATTTGCCCAGTCCATCGTGCGTCATTCCGCGATGCACCTTGACGCCGGTCTTGGACACGTTCGCAAATTTGTACGTGTTGTTCGGCGCCGTGTAAATCGCGTCCGCTAAATCCTTGCCGACCTTGTTCTTGTCAATGTCAAACGCGGCGACGATTTCAATGTCGCCGACATGATAGCCACCCAGATTGACGTGCATCAAACCCGGCACCGGGGTATCCACCGGCGCATCCTGATAATAGTGCACCCCTTGCACAAAACTGCTGGCGCAGTTGCCCACGCCGATAAGCGCGACGCGGACCTTGCGATTCTTTGCCTTCGCCACGAACATCCTCCTCATCATTCATTCGGTTTACCTTACCGTGTCGTTCAAGTATATTTTTATCACGCGCTTTCATCGCGTTGTGTGTTCAGCTCTTCGAGTTTGCCGGTCGCCGCATAAATCACGCGCTCGCCAATATTCGTGATGCGATCACCGATGCGTTCGAGATTGTGCGCGGCAAAAAGCAAATTCATCGCGCGCGTTACGGTGCGCGCATCTTCGAGCATGAACAATAACAATTCGCGGAAAATTTGTTGGTACAGTTGGTCAATCTCGTCATCACGATTACAGACCGCGCGTCCGGCTTCGGCATCGCGGTGCGCAAACGCATCAAGCGATTGGGCTAACATGCTTTGGCACAGGTCTGCCATGCGCGGAATATCAATCAATGGTTTAAGCAACGGCTCGTCGCCCATGTGAATCACGATCTCACCCAGGTTCTTGGCATGGTCGGCGATGCGTTCCAATTCAATCGCGATCAATAACACGGCGATGATTTCGCGCAAATCGCTCGCAAGTGGTTGCTGGGTCGCGATGAGTTCGTACGACCGCTCCTCGATATCATACCGTCGCCGGTTGATCTCGGCGTCGCGTTCGATGAGCGAATGCGCCATCACACGGTCGCGCGTCTTGAGCGCTTCGACGCCATCCGCAATCGTGCGCCCGGTGAGCGTGCCCAGCTCGAGCAGATCATTTTTGAGATCGTCCAATAATTTTTCAAAGGTGATGCGCGGCATAATTCCTCTCAATGAACCAATCGGTTCATCGTCGTTTTATCCAAACCGCCCGGTGATGTAATCTTCGGTTTCTTTTTCTTGCGGATTCGTGAAAATATCCTTGGTCACACCAAACTCAATGATGCGCCCGGCGCGTTGCGCGGTGAGATTGATAAATGCGGTCAAATCGGACGCGCGCGCGGCTTGTTGCATGTTGTGCGTCACGATCACAATCGTAAAATCGTTGCGCAACTGTTGCATCAACTCTTCGATCTTGTACGTCGAGATCGGGTCGAGTGCAGAAGCCGGTTCGTCCATTAAAATCACTTCGGGTTCAATCGCAATCGTACGCGCAATGCACAGACGCTGTTGTTGCCCACCTGACAGCGCCAAGCCCGATTCGGATAGTTTATCCTTGACCTCATCCCACAGCGCGGCTGACCGCAACGATCTTTCGACGACCTGATCCAGGTCGCGGCGATGATTCAAGCCGAGCAAGCGCGGACCGTACGCGACGTTATCGTAAATGGATTTGGGAAAGGGATTGGGGCGTTGAAACACCATGCCCACACGACGACGAATTTCGACCACATCCACATTCGGCGCGAGAATGTTTTCACCGTCGAGCAAGATTTTGCCCTCCGCGCGCGTCTTGGGCACAAGGTCGTTCATCCGATTCAACGCGCGTAACAACGTGGACTTGCCGCAACCCGATGGTCCGATGAGCGCGGTGATGCGATGCTCGTGAATATCCAGGTTGATGTCAGCGAGCGCCTGGGACGCGCCATAGTAAAAACTGAAATCACGCACCTGGAGTTTGATCGCCCCAGCCGTGCCTTCGTCTTGATGTGGGTTTTCGCGCAACGCGCGCACAAATGATTTTAGTTGCGGCGTTTGTCCGGTGAGCATATTGACCTACCTTTGATTATAACGCACAAATGATAAAAGACGCATCACCGCCACCCCATCCGTTTGAGTTGCCACGCGGTGAATGCGCGCGCCATCACGTTCAAACCCAGCACCAGAATAATCAACACGAGCGCCGTTGTCCAGGCCTTGTCGTGCCAATCCTTGTACGGCGAAATCGCGTACGTGTAAATCATGTGCGGCAAAGTTGCGACGGGCTGATTCACATCTGCGTTCAAATTGGGATTGCCGAACGCAGTGAAAATCATCGGCGCGGCTTCACCGGCGACACGCGCGATGCCGAGCATAATGCCGGTGACAACTCCATTGAGCGCGGCGGGCAGTAACACCTGCCACATCGTTTTCCATTCGGACGCGCCGAGCGCGAGCGACCCTTCGCGCAAATTGCGCGGCACAAGTTTCAACATTTCTTCGGTCGAACGCAGAACAATCGGCGTCATGATGATCGCGAGTGCGATGCCACCTGACAAGGCAGAAAAATGTTTTTGTGGCAAGACGATAATCGTGTACGCAAAAATGCCCATCACAATCGAAGGAATGCCGGACAAGACATCCGTGCCAAAGCGCACGGCGACACCGAGTGGCGTGTTCGGATGTTCGGCGGCATAGATCGCGGCGACGACACTGATGGGCACGGCAATCAGCGTCGCAATGCCCACCACCATCGCCGAACCGATGATCGCGTTGAGCACGCCGCCGCCCGGCACACCAACCGGCGTGGGCAAGTCGGTGAAAAATTGGACGCTGAGAAAACGTCCGCCCTCTTGCACAACGTATAACAAAATCCACGCTAACGGGACAATTGCCGCGAGCGTCGCCAAAGCGCACAAGACCAACATCAAGCGGCTGACCAGTTTACGTCGAGCGTAATGACTCGGTGACAATGCAAACGATTTCAACCCAAATCTCCTACGCGCGCATCTCGGATGGCACACGACGCGCCACACTCCACACCAGCAAACGCGCGAGTATATTCAACAACAACGTGATGAAAAATAGCACCAGCCCAATCTCGATGAGCGCTTGCAGATAAATTTCTTCGGTTGCCTCGGCAAACTCGTTTGCGATGATGCTCGCCATCGTGTAACCGGGATGCAAGATCGAAGGCGACAGATCGCGATTGTTGCCGATGACCATCGTCACCGCGACGGTCTCGCCGAGCGCGCGACCCAGACCCAGGATCGCCGCGCCGAGAATGCCGGACAATCCGTACGGAATGAGCACCTGCGAAATCATTTCCCATCTCGTCGCGCCGAGCGCGAGCGCGGCTTCGCGTTGCGAGTTTGGAATCGCAAGCAACACATCGCGGCAGAGCGAAGTGATTGTCGGCAAAATCATGATCGTCAGAATCAGCGATGCGGCAAAACGACTCGGTCCAAAAACTGGACCTTGGAAAAAAGGCAGGAAGCCAAACGAGGCATTTAGAAATTGCGCGGTTGGTTTTACAAAAACCGGCAGGTAAACGTACAAACCCCACAAGCCAAAAACAACACTCGGCACGGCGGCAAGCAGTTCGATGACATAACTCAACGGCGTGCGCAACCACGCGGGCGCAAGTTCGGCGAGAAAAATCGCGATGCCTAGACCCAATGGCAGAGCGAGCAACAGCGCAAAAAGAGACGTTTGGAGTGTGCCATAAATCATCGGCAGTGCGCCGAACTGTTGCTGAACCGGATCCCACTCGTCGCTCGTGAGAAAACCCAACCCGAATTTTTCGCGCGCGAGTGGTGTGCTTTGCCACAACTCGTAGCCAATCGCAAGAAAGGTGCCGAGAATGATGAGCGCGGCAACAATCGTCAGCGCGCGAAAAATGACATCGCCGTGACGCAGGCGCAAGATCAGCGCGCGACGCCACGCGGGTTGCTTGGGTTGACGAACCTTGACAAGCCAGGACATGCATTTCCTTGTACGCACGGTAACTGGGAGCGCATCGAGGCGCGCCCCCAGTTTACTAGGCGCGTGAATCAGCTAGAACGGTTTTCCACCACAGGTGACTTGAGCCAATTTTTGGCCGACCTGTTTCTTGATCGCATCAGGCAAAGGGATGTAATCGAGCGAGCGTGCCGATTTCTCCGCGTTGGCATCATTGACCGCCCACTTGATAAAGTTGAGTACCGTCTTGCCCTTGACGCAATCGGTCTGGTCCATGTAGATGAGCAAGTAGGTATAGGTCGCGATGGGCCACGCCGTTCTGCTCGGTGCGTTCGCAATCGAAAGCGCGAGCTTGTCTCCCAGGTCCGTCCCAAAATCGGACATGGCGGCTTGGACGGCTTCGGTCGTCGCTTGCGCGTACTCGCCGGCTTTGTTCTGCACCGAGCCGTACGGCAACGCATTTTGTTTCGCGTATGCCAGTTCAACGTACCCAATCGCGCCGTCGTTCTGTGTCACGTTCGCGGCGACACCTTCATTGCCTTTACCGCCCAATCCTTCGACGGGCCATTTCACCGAATTCGCCGTGCCGACTTTTTCTTTCCATTCCGGGCTGACCTTGGCGAGATAGTCGGTGAAAGCGTAGGTTGTGCCCGACCCATCCGAGCGACGCACGACGAGAATATCCTTGTTGGGCAATTTCAAATCTGGATTGGCTTGCGCCAAAACCGGGTCATTCCATTTTTTGATTTTGCCGAGATAAATATCGGCAACCGCAGTGAAGGGAAATTTAAGCGTGGCAGTAATCACTTTGCCGTCATCGGCTTTAAGATTATACGTCGGAACAATCGCCCCCGCAACGGTGGGAATCATTTGGATGCCTTTGGCGGCGGCATACTGCGCATCGGTGAGAATGGCATCGCTTGCGCCAAAGTCAACCGTCTTGGCGGTGATTTGTGCAATGCCGCCACCGGAACCGATGGATTGATAATTAAACTTGGCGGATGTATCTACGAACGCGTAATCGTAAAACCAGCGCGAGTAGAGTGGGAACGGGAACGTGGCGCCCGCACCATTGATCGCAACCGCGCCGGCTTTGGGTGCGGCAGGTGTCACTACTTTTTCGACCACGACTGTTTGCACTTGCGGCGCTGGGGTTGGCGATGAACACGCCGCCACACTTACCGCGAGAATCATCGCGGCAACAATCAAAAGAATTTTCTTTGACATTTTTTCTTCTCCTGAGAAATGCGAGCGCAATTAAACGCGCAAAACCTGCATGAGTTTTTTGTCGGACACACCATCGGTGACCGCTTCGATTTCGAAATATTTTTCGATGCCCGACCCACGCAATTTTTCTTTCATCAATTCGTCCACCTGATAAATCCCTGCCGAGTTGTTCATCAGGATGCGGATACGCACCGGCACTTGCTCGCCGTGCGTAATCTCGACTTTGTCAATCGCCGCCGCCGAAACAGAATGCACATTATATTTGCCCTGTTCGAACACAATCCGCGAGCGTCCCTTGGTCATATCGAGCGCATCCGCCACGCGCACAATGCCGGCTTCCATCGTCAAAGGTTTGCCGTCCGCACGATGCGCGATAATCGCATGTAAAATTTCCGAGCGCATGATCGTGCGTTGTCCCGGAGTGTAGAGTCCATCGAGCAAACGATCAATCACCGGCATAGCAACGAAAAGCGAGTATTGCTCGTGATCCACCCGATGAATGGACATACCCAAATCATGCAACAGCGCGGCGAGCGTGACCACCACTTCGGTATCACCATCACCTAGTTTATAACTGAGCGCATAGTTGACCACAAGACTGGGCGTCACGGCTCGTTCGACGAACAAGCGCAGAATGCGCAAAGCAATGTTGGCGACAATCTGCATATGGACGGGACCATGATCATTCATGCTGAGCCGGTCTACGGCGTTGATGTTTTGAGCGTGCCAGAGCGCGTGCAACTCGACATCCGCATTCACCCGTTCGAGTACGCCTTGTAAGGTAGGGTTACGGCGCGCCGGCAAGCGAATCAAACCAGCCGGCGTCGGTTCGGTTACGGGCGATTCAGAGATATTATTCGTTTCATCTTGGAACATTTCGCATCAATCCTCTAGAACGTTTCATTTCGAATTTGCATAGGTCATACATGTTGCAAACAGAGCATCATCATTTGCCATTCTCCAACGGTTCGAAACACATCCATGTCTTGTAACCGTATCTCGGCGATCAACTTGGCAACCTGGCTTCGAATCTGATCGCGTAATTCGCGCACGGTTTCGACCGAGGCATCCGGCCAATCCTGGAAATCCCAGATATAATTGGGCTTGAAAGCATGTGGTCGCACGTCTTGACCCATCAAAACAACCATGTCCGCGTTGGCAAGCAATTGTTGCTGAATGGATTGCGGCGCATGTTCAGGTTCAAGACCCACCTCACGCAACACCTGGATGGCGCGAGGGTCAATCGCGTTAGCTGGCATAGTGCCGCACGAAAACCCTTCACCACAATCGCCGGCAAGATGATTGAACCATGCTTCGGCAATCTGGCTACGAATCGCATTGCGTGTGTCTATAAAAAGAATCCGTTTCATATTTTTTCGATTTGTAGCATAAACGGGTTGTGTTATAGTTGTTCCAGTTTCGGGTAATCATTGCGTTAGTTCTTTGTAAAGATTCGATAACAAGAAAAGGATTGCCCGCGTCTGCGCCTACCGGGGCGCGAAAAATCAACTTGACCTCTTAGGTAACGCATGTTATAATACTAATAGTTACCTAAGCGAAACCTCCCATTTCACCGTGCATTTGTTCTGTCATGCGCGTGTGACTCTGCACCACAGGTGAGAGGCAACCTATGCCGCGTACAAAGAAATCACCCAGCCCGCTCGAAAACTTGAGCGAAAAAGAAATTGAAAAACTGCGCGAGATTGACGACCGCCTGCGCCGCGTGGTGCAAGAACGCCGGACCAGTTTGCCGCGTCCCGCCGTCCATGCCGAGCAAAGTTTTGGCTCGATCACATTTCGGTACGAAACAGTGCGATGTGGCAAAGCGAACTGCACACGTTGTCCGCACGGTCCGTACTGGTACGCGTACTGGAAAGAAAATGGTCGGACGCGCTCGCGGTATGTCGGGCGTTCGCTTCCCGATAAAGCGCGCGAGGTGTATGAATCAAAACAACGCGCGCGTTTGGAAAAGAAACCGTAGCGCGCAAAACGGTATTTTCCGTTTTGCGTTTTTCCCGGAGTCCCCATGAAAAAAACAAACTGGCTTGCCATCGGCTTGAGTTTGGTTTTACTGGCGATTGCGCTCGCGCTCTTTCCCGTCGCCACCGACGCTGGTGGTTTTGGCGAACGCATCAGCAACGGCAGTTTCGAGGAGGGCTTTGGCTATAACGGCATCGCGCTCAACTGGAAAGCATTCAACAACGCCGGGCGCGCGCTCTATGGTTATCAGGACGACAGCGACCATTTGCTCGTCTTTGACGGGAAACATTCACAACTCGTCGAAATCAATACACTTCACAACAACGTCACCGACCCCGAACGTATCTCCGGCATTTATCAAACGGTCTCCGTCGTCGCGGGCACGCCTTACACGCTCAACATTCGCGGCATGATTCGCATCATGGAGTACGACCTCGACAAGGATAATTGGAGTTATGTTGTCGAGTGGGGCATGGACCCGACCGGCAGTGATGATTGGACCAAGGTCAAACAGTGGAATACACTGCCCTGGCAAACGACGTACCTGCAAACCAAGCCCGGCAAGTTTCTCGAATACACCACAAGCATCACGCCACCTTCCAACAAAATCACCTTGTTCTTTATCGCACGCAAAAAATTTGCCGTGCCGAACAAATTGCTCGACGTGAATTTTGACGGCATCAGTCTCTTTGGAATGCGCCCACCGGACACCGGCGCGCCCAAGCTCGAAGTGATTCCGCCGACCTTTGTGTACACGACAAAACCGTTCCCCGTTCACGTCACGACCTCCGATGGCATCGGCGTCAAAGAGTTGCGTTTGTACGATGGCAACACACTCGTCGTCACGCAAACACACGTTGCCGGTCCGTTGAGCAAAGAGCTTGACCTGGTGTGGACGCCAACCGTCACCGGCACGCGCGTGCTCAAAATCGAAGCCGTCAACGATGTGGGACAAACGCGTACCGTAACCAAGACGGTCGAGGTTGTGCCAATCGCCGAATTTCTCAAGAATGGCAATTTTGAAAGCGGCTTTGCGCCAAGCGGCATCGCCCTCAACTGGAACACGTTCAACAACGGCGGACGCATCACGTACGCGTACTATGACGACACGTGGCAACCCGCCGTGCCCGAAGGCAAACATTCGCAGTTGATCGAAATTTGGAACCTGGGTCTCTCGGAATTTGATCCAACCCAGGAACCGGATCGGTATGCCGGCATTTGTCAGGTCGTTGCCGGCTTGACGCCCAATTCGCAGTACTATCTCAACGCGAGCGGACTCGTTCGCATCAGCGCAACCGAAACCGTGTCGAGCACCTTGACTGATTGGAGCTATTCGGCACAAGTCGGCGTGCTCAATGGCACAAGCGCGGATTGCGGCGCATGGGCCCAAGTAGCAAATTGGCAAACCCTGCCCTGGACGACCGAGTACCGCGACACGCCAACAAAATTCAATGCGTACACCGCCACCTTTTTCGCGCCAAGCGATACAATCACCCTCTTTTTCCGAGCGTGGAAAAAATGGCCCACCGGCAACCGCGAAGTGCTCGTCAATCTCGACGCGCTGAGCGTCGCCGGCTACAAACCCTTGCCACCCCCGGCACCCATCACCGCCACCGTAACCATCACACCAACTACCACGTCGCCCATCACAAGCACAATCACCGTCACTAGATAAAATGCGGAGGACAAGTTTACACACTTGTCCTCCTTTTTTTGAATCGCTAGCGTTATTTGGAGCAATTTGCGGCGCGGCTAGCCCCTAAACCAATTTTGCACAATTTCAGTCTTGTGCTAAAATGGCGCCGGCTTATGAAACGACTAGTACCAATCCTCGTTGTTGCCATTACCCTCATCACCCTAAACGCCTTCCCGACAAACAGTTCTGCTCAGACACGTCGCGCGCCGCTCGTTCTCGCGTTCTATTACAATTGGTACGACGAGAACACGTGGAAGACGCAAAACGTGCCGGACATGCCCGTGCTCAAGTATCTCTCGCGCGATCCCATCAACACGGCACGGCAGATCGTTGAAGCGCGCGAAGCCGGCATTGACTCGTTCATCGTTTCGTGGTGGGGGCCTGGCAATCCAACCGACACCAATTTCAAGGCAATGCTCGAGCACGCACGCGGACTGTACTTTCCGGTCGGCATTGACATCGAAATCAACTCGCCCTTTTTCCGCAACAAGAGCGACGTTATCAACGCGCTCAGTTATTTGCAATCCACGCACATGCAACACCCGGCGTACCTGCGCGTAGATGGCAAGCCCGTCTTGTTTTTCTGGCGCGAGCAAATTTATTCGGTGGATGAGTGGGTCGCCATTCGCAACCAACTCGACCCGCAACGCAAACAGATTTGGATCGCCGAAGGCATTGACGAAACGTACCAACGCGTTTTCGATGGACACCACCTCTACATGGTGGCGTGGTCGAAAAACGTCACCGCCGAGTTGAACAAATGGCCCCCGCGCATCCGGAAATTCGGCGCGGATAAAATTTGGGTGGCGACCGTCAACCCCGGCGCCGACAATCGCAAAACCACGCAACCGGAAAAAGTCGTCCGCGACCGCAACAACGGCGCGTTTTATCGCGAAATGTGGCAAGCCGCATTCAGCTCCAGCCCCGACTGGATCATGATCACCAGTTACAACGAATGGGCGGAAGGCACGATGATCGAGCCGAGCGTGACGTATGGCACGCTATACCTCGACATCACACGCGAGTACGCCGCAAAATTCAAAAAGGGGTTGCCTCCGCCAACGCCCACGTTAACACGCACACCGACACCGACCCGTACCTCAACGGCAACCGTAACCTGGACACCCACGCGGACGGCAACACCAACGGCAACCTTTACGCCGACGCTGACACCAACACTCGAACTGACCGCGACCCCGCTTCCAACCGAGACGCCATCCTCAAGCGATGCGCCGCCCTCGGTGAGTGCGAACGCATCCGTCGGGTCAAGTCCATCTGCCACACCCACACTCAAACCAAAACCGACACCAACTGTTCAGGTGCAAGCCCGAGTTGCGATTAGTGGGACATTACGTGTGCGCACCGCACCCGGCACCGAAGCCGAGATTATGGGACGCTTGAACGAAGGGGCGGGCGTCACCTTACTCGGACGCACGGAAGATAACAAGTGGTGGCAAATCGCGTTCCCGAATTTGACCAAGCGCGGCTGGGTCTCGGCAGACCTAGTTACCCCCGGCGGCGACACTGAGGCGCTACCCATCGTGCGCATCGAACCGCGCGCGCTCGATATTCCACCGCCCGCACTCTCCATGCCGACCCAGGATGACGGGGCGCCTATCCTCGGCGAATCATAGCCAATCCAAAACCCGTTTTCTCCACCAAGGTGAAAACGGGTTTTGACACAAGGAGCCACACGTGGTTGATCTTGAAAGCACCATCGCCAAAATTCTCATCTCGCGCGAGCAACTCCAAACACGCATCGCTGAACTGGGCGCGACGATCAGCCGCGATTACGCGGAAAAAGATTTACTGCTTGTGTGCGTGCTCAAAGGCGGCGTGTTGTTTCTCAGCGACCTGACTCGCGCGATTCACATTCCCCACGCGTTCGATTTCATGGCGATCTCGTCGTACGGCGGCACACAAACCGAATCGACCGGCGTCGTCCGCATTTTGATGGACCTCAATTCGAATATTACCAATCGCAATGTCTTGATCGTCGAAGACATTGTGGACACGGGACGCACCTTGTCGTACATCACACAGAATTTACAGACGCGCGCGCCGGCATCCATCAAAATTTGCACGCTCCTCGATAAACCCAGTCGCCGCCAAGTGCCGGTTGACCTGGATTACATCGGCTTTGATGTGCCGAACGAATTTGTGGTCGGCTATGGACTGGATTACGACGAATTCTATCGCAACCTGCCATTTATCGGTGTGCTCAAACCGGAAACGTACGGCGGTGTGCCAGACCACACCGCGACGAATGCGACGTGAAATAAAAAATCCCGCTCCAAAATGTGGAGCGGGATTTTTGTTTGGTTAATCCTGAATCTTGGACACGGCTTCGCGAATGCGCGTGACGGCTTTGTGGATATTCTCCAGCGAGTTGGCGTACGAGAATCGCACGTACCCTTCGCCGGCTTTGCCAAACGCCGTGCCGCTCACGCACGCAACACCGGCTTCGTTGAGAATATAATCCGCCATCTTGCGCGAATCCCAACCCGTCGCCGTCGTGTTCGGGAAAACATAGAACGCGCCGTGTGGTTTTTGACACTTGAACCCAGGCACCGCATTCATCCCATCCACGATCACGTCGCGCCGCTCTTTGAACGCGGCAACCATTTTCGTCACCGAATCTTGCGGACCGGTCAACGCTTCGACGCCGGCGTACTGGGTGAATGCCGGCACGCACGAGTTCGAATTGGTTTGCAAGCGTGTAATGTGCGGCACAAGCGCGGGCGACATGACGCCCCAACCCAAACGCCACCCGGTCATCGAGTACGTTTTACTGAAACCATCCAGGACGATGGCGCGTTCCGGCATGCCGGGAATCGAAAGAATACTTTCAAACTTGCCTTCGTACAACACCTGCCAATAAATTTCATCGGTGAACACGGTGATGTCGTACTTGTGCGCCATCTCGGCAACCACTTCCAGGTCGGCACGCGTAAAGACACCGCCGGTCGGATTGTGTGGCGAGTTCAGGATGATCATTTTCGTTTTCGGGTTGGCAAGCGCGCGAAATTCGTCCGGGTCGAAACGAAAATCATTTTCCTCACGCAGATGGTAGGCGACCGGTTTCGCGCCGACATAGTTGATCATGCTTTCGTAAATCGGAAATCCCGGTTCGGGATACAACACTTCATCGCCGGCTTCGGCGAGCGCCATAATCGAAAAGAACATGATCGGTTTGGCGCCAGGTGTGACAACCACTTGGTCGGGTGAAATTTCGAGTCCACGCGTCTTGGCGGTGTGTGCGGCAATCGCTTGGCGCAACTCGGGAATACCCTGGCTCGGCGTGTACTTGGTCTTGCCGGCTTGGAGTGCGCGCACGCCGGCCTCCACAATGTTGGCGGGGGTTGGAAAATCCGGCTCGCCCACTTCAAGGTGCACAATGTCCCGCCCTTGCGCTTCGAGCGCGCGGGCTTTGACTAGAACTTCGAACGCCGTCTCAGTTCCTAAACGGCTCATTCGGCTGGCAAATCGCATGATAATTCCTCCTCAGAAAATCAAACAATGATTATCGCTTGGCGCGTTTCAAACGCAATTCCTGTCTTGCTTGTCCTTCCGCCCAGCGGCGGCGATCCTCTTCAGTTTCGAGGATGAGCGGCGGCGCGGATGCCGGCTTGCCGTTATCGTCGAGCGCGACATAGACGGCAAACGCCGAATTAGTGTGCACAGTTTCGCCCGTGATTGGATTTTCGGCAATCACACGCACACCAGCTTCGATGGACGAATGCCCCACCCAGTTGACCGAGGCGTGCAGAGTAACCAGGTGTCCAACCTTGACCGGCGAGAGAAAGGTCATCGAGTCCATCGCAATCGTGACAACCGGGCGGCGCGCGTGACGCATTGCGGCGAGCGCGCCGGCTTCATCCACAAGTTTCATCACGTAACCGCCATGCACGTTGCCAAACGGATTCGCATCCGCCGGCATCATTTGTTGATTCAGCACGACCTGGGATTCGGATGCACACTTGGCGGGCAGGTTCGGGTCACCGCCGCGCACATCGAGACCACTGGACGTGCCTTCATAAAGCGAACTTGACATTGCGTTCCTCGCTGTAAATTGTGGGCAGTATATCCAAAATCAATCGCTCTGGCAAACCGTTTCTTTTGACTTTCGCATTGCATCGGTTATAATACCGCCGATTTCGCGTCAAGGAGTTGGCGGTTGACCTGGTTGAAAAATTTCAAAGCAGACGGCGTGCGCTGTGAATGATTACGACGAATACGAACCCGCGTCCGACCACGATCCACGCCCAACGTTCGGCGAGTGGCTCGGACAAATTTCGCCAACTCAGCAAGTGGGTTATGGCTGTCTGTTCATCGTCATCATCAGCGCGATGATGATGTACTGCGGCGGCACCGCCAGTTTACTCGTGCGCCCCATGTTACTGCAACGCTCGCCAACCGCAACCTTGATGCCCACATCCACGCGCGCGCCCACCGCCACTTTGCCGCCACCCACCTTTTTGATTTTGCCAACCGGCAGACCGCCCGCCACACCAACACAAGCGCCCATTCCCACGCGCGAGCCAACTGCCACGCCGACCTTGTTGGGCAGTTTGCCAACCGTGCCCATCACCGGCACCGTTTTCGTCACACCCTCGGTGACCGGACGCATCACCACAACACTTACTCCCACACGACGTGTAACCGGAACCGGCGTACCCAAGCCATAAAAAACTGGCGCAGGAAACTATCCTGCGCCAGTTTTTTTACTGCGGAATCATTTTAAAGAGTCGCTGGAACACACCCAACGCGCTCTTGATTTTTTGTAGATTACTCCACCAGACCGAGATGAAAACAATCGCTCCGGCAAGACTTGCGTACAGCGACGTCACAAACGCCGAATAATAATCCACCTTGAAGATTGCCGAGTACGTAACCGGCAATCTGCCGGGCGCATCACTTTTATAAACCAGGTCTACCCGGCGTGTTTCGGTTGTTGGATGCAGTGGGTCGTACGGCAACTCGGTCTGGTTGAGAAAAAACGAAAAGGTTTCGACACGCCGCGGCGGCGGCGGCACAAAGCGTTTGACGTGTTCGCCATTGCCAACCAGATCCGCTTCCTTTTCGAAAAACTCGATGGTGAGCGGCACGTTCGATTGCGCGTGGTCCACATCCACCGTAATCGTCAGCGGCTTGTTGACGCGCAAAATATTATCATACCGCACCACCGAATAGACACCCCACCCGTCCAAATCCATCACTTTATTGACGGGATGCGTGTCGAGCAAAATGTCAGCGGTATACGTCCATGCTAACCGGAGATTGAGCAACACGATCAACGCCATCAAAATCAACAGCACGGGCCGAATGCGGATAAACACATTACGCGCGGCGCGGGTGTTGCCACCAATTTGATACTGGCGTTTGAACGCTTCATCGTAAATCCGATTACGCACCACACACTGTCCCTCATCCCGAATCGTGCCGGTCAATTCGAGGCGGGCGATTTGCGGATTGAGCCGACTAAAAGGAACCTTGTCGCCGGACACAATGCGCCCCAACAAATTTTTTGAGGTGGAATCATTTTCAATGTCCACAATCATTTTTTCGAGGTGGTCATCGCCGCGCAATAAATCTTGCGCGCAGGCATCTACCACCTCTTTGGTCAGCGGGCGCGGTTCACGCTCGGCAATCATCGCGCACAATTTTTGCGTGAGGTACGGATGCCCACCTGTGTGTTCGTGAATCCACGTGGCGGTTTCAACGGGCACGCGCAAACCAAGTGGGTGGAAATTCGCCGCGAGTTTTTCCACTCCCTCGACAGTGAAATCCTGGAGATAAATGCGGTCGGCGAT
>CAZPIR010000032.1:0-15198 GCA_964586085.1 uncultured Anaerolineaceae bacterium
TATCTCGCGCGGCAAAACATTCATTCGGTCGTACGCGTTTACAGCGGCGCCAAAATTCTCGAACGTGATTTGGGCAATCCATTTTTCGCCACGCTCTACAAATTGCGCGACCATGCGCACAAAACCATTCTGGCGATTTTTCCGGAACCTGCCGCGTCTCTGCTCGCCGGCATTTTGCTCGGCGTCGAGTCCGGCATTCCGCGCAATTTACGCGATGCGTTCAGCGCAACGAACACCGCGCACATCGTCGCCATTTCCGGATTCAACATCGCCATCATCGCCGGCATTCTCACGCAATTTGCCGGACGGCTTACGCAACGCGGCGCGGTGTTCATCGTGGTTGCCGGTCTCGTCGCGTACACGCTCCTCGTCGGGGCGAGTCCGTCCGTCGTGCGCGCGGCGGTGATGGGTTCGCTCTCCGTGCTTGCGCGCGCACTCAAACGCCCGAACGATGCGCTCAACGCGCTCGCCGCATCTGCGATTGGGATGACGGCATGGAATCCGTTTTTTCTGTACGACGTTGGCTTTCAACTCAGTTTCCTCGCAACCCTGGGATTGATTTTGTACGTCACGCCGCTCACGCACACATCCGAAAAATTTTTCGCGCGGTTCACGTCAAGCGAACGCGCGAAACAAATCGTCGGCGGGTTGAGCGATTCGCTCATCGTCACGCTCGCCGCGCAAATCACGACCACGCCGCTCATCATTTTTGCATTCCATCGTTTCTCGCCGATTGGCTTGGTCGCCAATTTTCTCGTGTTGTGGGCGCAACCCGCCGTGATGATTTTTGGTGGCATCGCCACGCTTGCCGCAATGATTGTGCAACCGATTGGTCAGGTGCTCGCGTGGCTCGCTTTGCCATTTCTCGAATGGACGATTCGAATCGTGCAAGCCATCGCCGCGTTGCCCTTGCCCGCCATCGAAATCGGACGAATGGATGTGCTCGCGCTGTTCGCGTGTTACGCGCTGATTTTCGGCGCGACGCTCGTGGACTGGCGCGCACTGCGGGAACGCGTTGGCTTGCAACCGGCAATCGCCTTGAGTGTTCTGCTCGTCCTGGGCATCTGGGTCTGGAATTTCGCGGCGACTGCGCCCGACGGTAAAACGCACATTGTGTTTCTCGACAGCGGCGGCGCGGCGACATTCATCCGCACGCCGAGCGGCGCAAAAATTTTGATTGACGGCGGCGAATCGCCGAGCGCAACGTTAGCGGCATTGGGTTCACGTTTGCCGTTCTGGGATCGCACACTCGATTTGATCGTGCTGACGAATGCAAACGACGAACATCTCGCCGGTCTCGTCGCGGTGCTGGAGCGGTACGATGCGCCGCGCGTCGTGCAAATTGATTTGCCGACCAAGCCGAACGACGCGCAGAAAAAGTGGAGCGACTTGCTCGCGCAAAAACGGGTGGCAACGATTTCCGCGCGCGAGGGCATCCAGGTCGCACTCGACCACGAGGTGTCGCTCCAAGTATCCGAGTTGGCGAACAATCTCGCGCTCGCCCGGGTGCGCGCGCACGGCAGTACGTTTTTGCTCGCCGACAATGCGACGACGAACGACCAAGCCGCGCTCGTGCGCGAAATCGCCGAGCCGAGCACGGTGCTTGTTGCGCCCAAGAAAATCGCGCCGGAATTTTTTGGCGCGGTTAGCCCGCAATTCGCGCTCGTGTTTGCCGGACGCACTGCGCGCGACAAGCCCGCGCCCGACCTCCTCGCCACACTCGCGCCCGCGACGATTTTGCGAACGGACGAACGTGGCGTGATTGAATTTATCGTGGACGCGCAAGCCGTCGCGGTGAAAACAGCCAAGTAGACCGACTCCAGAACACGTCGGCTTGTTCTCTTGCAGATTCAGGATAAATTGTTTATAATGCCGAGCGTGATGTTCCATACCGCGCAGTGAGTTGTATCGGCAGAGTGATTAGAAAAAATCGCTTGTTCCGGCTTTGCCAACAGCGCAACGCACGCGGGCGGGAACAAACGATTTTTTTGTTGCGTAAAGCATGACGGAGGAATGACGCCATGTCTGCAAACCATCCGTGGCAAGCCACACCCGACGAAGGTTATTGGCGCTCGTTGATGAATGACGCCGACCCTGCCAATGCCAACTCGAACGCCGCACCTTTCCTGCCACCGAGTGAAGCCGGGTGGATGCTCGCCGAAAAAAGTTACAAGCAAGGCGACACACTCGAACTGCGCGTCGTTGGATACAATCGTGGCGGGTTGCTGGTGGACTTGGGCGGATTGAATGGCTTTGTACCGTCATCGCAATTGTCGTCTTTTCCCCGCCAACCGTCGGAGGAAGCACGCGCCGCCGAGTTGGCGCGGTACGTGGATACGATGATGCGACTCAAAGTCATTGAGCTGGAACGCACACGCAATCGTTTGATTCTTTCCCAGCGTGTCACGCATCCGCCGTTCACGCGCGCCGAAAATTTGCTCTCTTCCATCACGCCGGAACAAATCCACAAGGGCATTGTGCGAAACGTGACGGACTTTGGCGCGTTCATTGACCTGGGCGGGATTGAAGGGCTGGTGCACGTTTCGGAATTATCCTGGGAGTACGTCAAGCATCCGGGCGATGTGCTCACGCCGGGACAAGAAGTCGAAATCTATGTGCTCGATGTGGATCGCGAACAAAAACGCATCGCTTGTTCGATCAAACGACTCAAGCCCAATCCCTGGCAAGACCTTGCCCAGCGCGTCAAACCGGGCGATTGGATGCAAGGCAAGGTGACGAGCGTTGTGCCGTTCGGCGCGTTCGTGCGACTGGCGCAAGGTGTCGAAGGATTAATTCACGCTTCAGAACTTGCCGAAGGTCGTTTCTTACATCCGCGCGATGTGGTGCAAGAAGGACAAGAAGTGCGCGTGCGCGTACTCGAAATTGACACAATGCAAAAACGCATCAAATTGAGTTTGCGCGATCCAAACCGGGCTTCGTCATCCCAGTCTCTGGATGAAATGATGCCGCCGCCACCGGATGCCGGGTACTGGAAGAGTCTCGCCGAATCGGAAATGTGATCGTGTAATAAACAAGGAAACCGGGAAGCAGGCAAACAAGTCGGCACACCGCATTGCCTTATTTTCTCGTTCACCGGTCTACTCGTAACCTGATTTCAGACTATGGCAACCAAACGCACCAAGCCAGCCGAAAAGAAAACATTTATAGAAAATCTGCGTGAACGCTTTACACCGCGAGTTCAACGCGAACTGGCGGGCATTGTGTTTCTCGCGTTCGCGGTGTTTACCGGGGTCAGCCTGCTTCGCTTGGCATTCGGCGGCGTCGGCGAAGCGTGGGCAAAATTATTGTGGTCGTTGTTCGGCTGGGGCGCGTACGCTCTGCCGGTGATTGCCATGATTGCCAGCTTTTTGTTGATGCGGCGCACAACAAGCTTGACACAAGGTGTTGCCTGGGGTCGCGTGTTTGCATTCGAAATTTTTTGCACCGCCGTGCTCGCCTTAATATATTTGCTCACGCCCGCCAGTGTCAACGCCGGCGCGCTCGCCGAAGGCGGCGAGGGTGGCGGGTTTGTCGGTTACGCACTCAGCAGTCCAATTGGCAACGCGCTCGGTGTCGCCGGCGGCACAATTGTTTTGATCGTAATTGTCTTGTTCACCCTGCCCGCTGTCCTGGGTCTGAGCGCAACTCGTTTGCATGCGTGGAGCGATGCGCTCGCCGCGCGCGCGAACATCGAACCCAAGTCCAAGCCCGATGCGCCAGCGAGTGCGTTACCTGGTCAAGAAAAAATCAAGCCCGAACCCAAAAGCAAGGTCGAGCCGGCGCCGCGCGTGCAACCCACCGCGCCGAACGCAACTCCGCCGGTGTTTGGCAAACCGATTCAACCGCGCTTGCCGATGAAGCCCGCCGCGCCGCAACTGATTCTTGCGCCACGCAATCGGGTGCGCCGACGCGGCAATCCCTTGCCGCCGATTGATCTGCTCGACGTTTCGAACGAGAGCAAGTACGGCGAAACGGACGCAAATCGCAAAGCGCGACTCATCGAAGAAACGCTCGACAACTTTGGCGTCCCAGCCAAGGTCGTCGAAATCAACGCCGGTCCCACCATCACGCAATTCGGTTTGGAACCTGGGTTTGTCGAACGACGCGGCACGGATGGCGTCGTGCGTCAACGCAAAGTGCCGGTCAACCGCATCTCCGCGTTGCAACACGATTTAGAGTTGGCGCTTGCCGCCGCGCCGATCCGCATCGAAACGCCGGTACCCGGGCGCGCGATTGTCGGCATCGAAGTGCCGAATCATTCCGTCTCGCTCGTTTCGATGCGCGGCGTCGTCGAGAGCGAGCAATTCAAAAAGAAAAAATCGCCACTGCGCGTTGCCCTGGGACGCGATGTGTCTGGCTCATCGGCTGTGGCAGACCTGCAATCCATGCCGCACTTGTTAATCGCCGGCGCAACCGGTTCCGGCAAGTCGGTGTGCGTCAACACGATTATTGCGTGTTTGCTGATGAACAATTCGCCGGACGAGTTGCGGTTTGTGATGGTGGATCCCAAGCGCGTCGAGTTGACTGCCTACAACGGCATTCCGCATTTGCTCGGTCCGGTCATTACCAACATGCAAGAAGTCGTCCCCGCTCTGCGCTGGGTGGTGCGCGAGATGGACGCGCGCTTTACCTTGTTTGCCAAAGTTCGCGTGCGCAACATTGAAGCGTTCAACGAAAAAATGGAAAAAGAGAATGGCGAGCATCACATGCCGTACATGGTGGCGATGATTGACGAGCTTGCCGACCTGATGCTTGCCGCGCCGGACGAAACCGAAAAATTATTAACGCGGCTCGCGCAGATGGCACGCGCGACCGGCATTCACCTGGTCATCGCCACGCAACGCCCATCGGTGAATGTCGTGACCGGTCTCATCAAAGCGAATTTTCCGTCGCGCATTTCGTTTGCGGTCACAAGTAGTGTGGACTCGCGCGTGGTGCTCGACACGACCGGCGCAGAAAAATTACTCGGCAAGGGCGACATGTTGTACATGGCGAGCGATTCGTCCAAGCTTTCGCGCTTGCAAGGTTGTTTTGTTTCCGACGATGAGATTACGCGCCTGGTGCATTTCTGGCGCGAAAAAGCCATCACCGATTTGCGCGATGTGCCGCAAGATGCACCTTGGAAAGCAATGGGCGATGTCAAAGAAGGCGGCGACGAAGCGTTGATCGAACAGGCGATTGAGATCGCGCAACAGTTTGACCGCACTTCGATTTCGTTCCTGCAACGCAAACTGGGCATTGGTTATCCGCGCGCCGCGCGCTTGATGGACCTGCTCGAAGAGCGTGGGATCGTGGGACCGGATGAAGGTGGCGGCAAACCGCGCGCGGTCTTGATTCATGAAAGCGAAGTAAAAGAATTTGAGGCAGAAGAACTGCCCAACAAGAAAAAATAAGGGAGCAAGTATGCGACGACCAATTCAAGACAATGCAGAAAAAAAAGCCAAGAAAGATGTGATCGAAGCGGCGGGGGTCATCACCGAAGCCCTGCCGAACGCGATGTTTCGCGTGCAATTGGAAAGCGGACATAATGTGCTGGCGCACATTTCCGGCAAGATGCGCATGTATTACATTCGCATTCTGCTCGGCGACCGCGTGACCGTCGAATTGTCACCATACGATTTGACGCGCGGGCGCATCACGTATCGTTTCAAAAAATAATTTTCGCATTTCCATTTTTTGATGGAGTGTAGCGATGACAACCGCCAACTTGGATTCGCGCACCATTCGCAAATCGCCGATTGCCGGCAAGTGGTATCCCGGCAACGCGGACGAATTGCAAGCCACGGTTGACGATTATCTGGCGCGTGCCGAGCGGGTTGCTACAGACGATGAACTAATTGCTCTCATTTCTCCTCACGCTGGTTATCCATACTCTGGGCAAACCGCCGCGCACGCATATCGTCAACTCGAACAAACTCAATTTGATACGGTCGTTTTGCTGGGCCCCAGCCATTACGACGATTTTGGCGCAATTGGTGTCAGTACCAAAAACTATTATGCCACGCCACTAGGCAAAATTGAACTAGACCAAGATTGGATTGCTAAACTTTCACGCAAAATTATCTTGACGCCGGTCGAACGTGACCGCGAACACTCGCTCGAAATTCAACTCCCCTTTTTGCAACGCACACTTCCCCATTTCAAACTTGTGCCCTTGATGCTCTCGACGCCGTTTTACATCGTCGGCACGCGCGCGATGGAAACGTGCGCGCAACTCGCACACGCCCTCGCCGAATTGGCGCACGAACAACGCGTGCTCTTTGTCGCGAGTTCCGATCTCTCGCACCTGCCCGATTATCGCGCCGTGCAAAAATTTGACGCGCGTTTCGCCGACCTGCTCGCCACGTTCAACATTCCTGGATTGGCAAATTATGCGTGGCAAACCGGCGAATGTCGCGCGTGCGGCGACGCGCCAATCATCACGACCTTGCTCGCAACCAAACAACTCGGCGCAGATCGCGTGCGTTTACTGCATCGCACCAACTCTGCCGATGTGACCGGCGAACGCGAACACGCTGATTACGTCGTCGGATATTTGGCGGCGGGCGTATACAAATCAAAGAAATAGTTTGACAAAGGACGGACAACCGATTGCTTCCGTCCTTCGTCCTTCGTCTTCGGTCATTATGAATTTTGCTCAGGTCGTCGTCAACACGCCGCTCGGCGTAACCGACTCGCGCGAAAAAAATGTGCCGCTCGCAACTTCATTGCACGAGCGCACTTTTACGTACGCAATCCCCGAACATCTCGCCGACAAGGTTGTGCTGGGACAACTTGTCTGGGTTCCATTCAACACGCGCCGACTGCAAGGCGTCGTCATTGCGTTCAGCGATTCGTCGCCGGTCCAAGAGACCAAAGACATTGACGAGATCGTTGACCCGCGTCCCTTCCTCTCCGAAATTCACCTTGACCTGGCACGCTGGATTGCGCGTGAGTATCTCTGCTCGCTCAACGATGCGATTCAATTGATGCTCCCGCTCGGTGTCGAGCAAACGCCGAAAATTCTACTCGCACTCACCGGCAAAACGTCGAGCGACGACCTCACCGAAAAACAGAATGCGTTCCTCGCATTGTTCGAAAACAAATCCGAAATCGAATTGGCAAGTGTGCCGCGCGATTTGCGCGGTACGATAGACTCGCTCGTACGCCGCGAAATAATTTCCAAACGCACCATCATTCCGCCGCCGCGCGCGAAACCCCGGCGCGTGAAGTTTGTGCGGCTAGTGAATGCGGACGCACTCGCTCTGCAAGGTCCCAAAGAATTATCGCAACGTTACAGCACGATTGTGGATTTTCTCAAAAACGAAGATGGCGCGATCTGGGTCAGCGCGGTGTACGCGGCAACGGAATGCAACCTCGCGCATCTCCGCAAACTCGAATCGCTCGGCGTCGTCGCGCTCGAAGAAGAAGAGGTGATGCGCGACTCGCTCGCCGGGCGCGTGTTCGATGTGGTCGAACCGCCACAGTTGACGAC
Source organism: uncultured Anaerolineaceae bacterium (assembly GCA_964586085.1). GTDB lineage: Bacteria > Chloroflexota > Anaerolineae > UBA4142 > UBA4142 > JACRBM01. Next base: position 7,475 of record CAZPIR010000032.1, read on the forward strand.
AGAACAACAAGCGGCGTGGGACGCAATCGTTTCAAGTTTCAAAGTTTCAACGGACAACCTGAAACCAGAAACCTTTCTCCTTCACGGCGTGACCGGCTCCGGCAAAACCGAAATTTATCTACGCGCGCTCGAAGCGATTCTCGTGCAAGGCAAACGCGGCATCGTGCTCGTGCCGGAAATTTCGCTGACGCCACAAACGATTCGACGATTCGGCGCGCGCTTTCCAAATCGCATCGCGGTGGTTCATTCGAAATTATCCGAGGGCGAACGATTCGACACGTGGCGACGTTGTCGCGATGGTTTGGTGGACATTGTGATCGGTGCGCGCTCGGCATTGTTCGCGCCCCTGCCCAACCTGGGTTTGATCGTGCTCGACGAAGAACACGACCCCGCCTACAAGCAAGATGTCGCGCCGCACTATCACGCGCGCGATACCGCCATCGAACTGGCGCGGCGCGTGGGCGCAACCGTAATCCTAGGAAGCGCAACGCCCGACCTGGAATCGTACTATCGCGCGACGCGCGGCGAAATCAAATTGCTCGAATTACCCAAGCGCGTGATGGGACATCGCGGCGTCATCGAAAGTGAAATCACCCATTACCAATTGCCCGCGCGCAAACTGCACATTCATAAATTGGATGCCGATGCGCGTTATTTGAATTTGCCGCCGGTCGAAATCGTGGATTTGCGCGCCGAGTTAAAAGCCGGCAATCGCTCGATGTTTTCGCGCGCGCTCCAACGCGAAATGACGCGCGTGCTCGCGGCAAAAGAACAAGCGATTCTTTTTCTCAATCGGCGCGGCACGGCAACGTTTATTTTGTGTCGCGATTGCGGCAACGTGTTCAAGTGCAAACGATGCAACAATCCGATGACGTATCACGGCGTTGGCGATGCGCTCGTGTGCCATCATTGCAATCGCCGCGACCGCGTGCCGACCCAGTGTCCGAATTGCAAAAGCGCGCGCATTCGTTATTTCGGCGTTGGCACGGAAAAGGTTGAGCAGGAAATTCAAAATTTATTTCCGCACGCAAAAACGCTACGTTGGGATTTGGATGTGACGCGTGGCAAAGACTCGCACGAGGGCATTCTCGAAAATTTTGTGAATCGCCGCGCGGATATTTTGATTGGCACGCAGATGATCGCAAAAGGATTGGACTTGCCGTTCGTCACGCTCGTCGGCGTGATCAGTGCAGACACCGCGCTCAACTTGCCGGACTTTCGTTCGAGCGAGCGCACGTTTCAACTGCTGACCCAGGTCGCCGGGCGCGCGGGACGCAGTATGCTTGGCGGCAAGGTCATCGTGCAAACTTACGCGCCGGACAATTACGCGATTGTCGCCGCCTCGCAACACGATTACCACGCCTTTTACGAACGCGAGATTGCGTTTCGGCGCGAGCAAGGTTATCCACCGTTCAATCGTTTGATTCGCTTGCTGTTCACACACCCGAGCGCATCAAAAGCGCAAGCCGAAGTCGCACGCATTCATCGCGAACTCACGAATCGCATCACCCAGCGCGGCATCCCAGACATTGCGCTCATCGGACCCGCGCCGGCATTTTTCGCGAAAGAGCGCGGCAACTTTCGTTATCAGATTCTCGTGCGCGGACGCGAGCCACACGCGCTCGTCGCGGATGTGCCGTTGCCATTCGGTTGGCGTGTGGACGTAGACCCGGTGAGCGTGCTGTGAGGACAGTAGTCAGAAATCAAACATCAGAAACAATGTCCACGTTGCGTAAAAACGGAAATCGGATATAATAGCCGCAGTTGGAACTGCCGAGACAAGCTTGTTGGCAGTGTCCGACTGATTTTTTATAAAGGGGTTTGCGGAATGGCAGAAAAACCCATTTTCTTGACGCCCGAGGGTCGGGCAAAACTGGAATCCGAACTAGACCAATTGCGAACCGTGCGCCGCGCCGAAGTGGCAGAACGCATTCACTCGGCGAAAGAAGAAGGCGATATTACGGAAAATTCGGCGTACGACGAAGCCAAGAACGAGCAGGCGTTCGTCGAAGGTCGCATCATGACGATTGAGCAAATGCTCAAGAACGCCGTGATGATTGATGCGATGCGCGCGTTCGACAGTGTGGGCATCGGCGCGATTGTGACCGTGCTCGAACGCGGCAATGACGACGAAGAAGAATATCAAATCGTGGGTTCCGCCGAAGCCGATCCCAGTAAAGGTCGCATCTCGAACGAATCGCCGGTGGGCAAGGCGTTGCTCGGTAAGCGCGTAGGCGAAGATGTGACCATTAAAATTCCGGACGGTGTGCGCCACCTCAAGATCACTGAAATCCGCTAAGACGACGAATGACGAATGACGGAGGACGGGGGACGAAGACACATTCGTCTGCCGTCCTTTTTCTTTAAGGAGTGATTATGCTCGACGAACTCATTGCGCGAATGAACGACCAAGAAAAACAACGCTACGAAAAAATGGCGCGCCTGCGCGAACGCGGCATCGCCACCTACCCTCTGCGCACGCCGCGCACGCACACCGCCCGCGAAGCGATTGATGCGTTCACACGCGGCGAAACCTTGCAAGGCGTGCAACTTGCCGGACGCTTGGTGTCCGTGCGCGACATGGGCAAGTTGACCTTCGCTCATTTGCAAGATGGCACCGCGAAAATTCAATTGATGATTCGCAAAGACGTCGTCGGTGTGGACGCGTACACGATGTTGCTCAAGGATTTCGACCTGGGCGATTTTATCGGCGCGGAAGGCGAAGTTGTGCGCACCAAAACCGGCGAAGTCACACTCCAGGTCGCGCGAATCGAATTGCTCGCCAAAACCTTGTCGCCTCTGCCAGAAAAATTTCACGGCATTAAAGATACCGAGACACGTTATCGCCAACGTTACCTCGATTTGTTGGCAAACGAAGAGGTGCGCAAAATTTTTGTCGCACGCTCGCGCATTGTTTCGGCAATGCGAAAATATCTCGACGAGCACGGTTTCCTCGAAGTCGAAACGCCGGCATTGCAACCCTTGTACGGCGGCGCGGCGGCGCAACCATTCATCACGCATCACAACGCGCTCGACCGCGATTTGTACCTGCGCATCGCCGACGAGTTGTATTTGAAACGCTTGCTCATCGGCGGCTTTGATCGCGTCTACGAAATCAGCAAGGATTTTCGAAACGAAGGCATTGACCACAAACACAATCCCGAATTTACGATGATGGAATGCTATCAGGCGTACGGGGATTACACGACGATGATGACACTCGTCGAAGAATTGTACGCGACGTGCGCGCAAGCGGCAAACGGCTCGCTCACGGTCACGCGCGAGGGACACGAGATTGACCTGACCCCGCCCTGGCGACGCGTGACGATGCGCGACATTATTTTCGAAACGAGCGGCGTGGACATTTATGCGTGTCCCGATCTCGCTTCGCTCAATGCGCGCATCGCCGAGTTGAATCTTCAAGTCCAACGCCACCCCACCTGGGGCAAGATGGTGGACGAACTATTCGGCTCCTTTGCCGAACCGACCTTGATTCAACCGGCGTTTGTAATGGATTACCCGGAAGAAATTTCGCCGTTCGCGAAAAAGAAACCGGATGCGCAGGGCGCGAAAATCGTCGAGCGGTTTGAAGCGTTCGCCGGGTGCATGGAACTCGGCAATGCGTTCACCGAATTGAACGACCCGGTGGATCAGTACATGCGATTCGTGGGACAAACCGAACAACGTCAAGCCGGCGACAAAGAAGCCCATCACGTAGACTGGGATTTCATTCAAGCAATGATGCACGGTATGCCGCCGACCGGCGGACTGGGCATCGGTGTGGATCGGATGACCATGTTGTTGACAAATCAAGAATCTATCCGGGAAGTGATTATCTTTCCGCAACTGCGCAGTTGATAAAGGACGAAGGACGAAAGACGGACGCATTCGTCTTTCGTCCTTTGTCTTTCGTCCAGAATAAAAATGAAAGCAGTACTCTTTTACAAACGCGGCGGTCTCGATCAACTCGTATTCGCCGACGTGCCCACACCTCAGGTCGGCGCGAGCGATGTGCTCGTCAAGATGCGCGCGTGCGGACTGAATCACCTCGACATTTTCACGCGCGAAGGTTCGCACGGCGTACGCGCACCCCTGCCCCACATCGGCGGGTTGGAAGTGGCTGGCGAAATTGTCGAACTCGGCAGTGAGGTGCGCGATTGGAAAATCGGAGATCGCGTACTCGTCGGCTCGGCAATCACGTGCGGCACGTGCGAGTTTTGCGTGGAGGGTTACGACAACATTTGCCCGCATCGCAAGGTCATCGGCGTGAACATCGCCGGCGGATTCGCTGAATACATCTGTGTCCCCGCTTCGCTTCTCATCCCAATCCCAGGTTCACTCGCGTTCGTGCAAGCCGCTGCCTCGCCGAGCGCGTTCGGGACTGCGTGGCACATGCTCGTGTCACGCGCACAGATTCGCGCGGGCGAGTGGGTGCTTGTTCACGCGGCTGGAAGCAACGTCGGCGTTGCCGGCATCCAAATCGCCAAACATTTTGGTTGTCGCGTGATTGCAACTTCGAGCACTGCGGAGAAATTGGCGAAAGCGCAAGAACTCGGCGCAGATTTTGTGATCAACTATGCGGAAAATAATTTCGCGCACGAGGTTATGCACATCACCAACAATCGTGGCGTGGATGTTGTGTTCGAGCACGTCGGCACGACGACCTGGGAACGCAGTATCGCTTCTATGCATCCGACGGCGCGACTCGTGACGTGCGGCAGTACAACCGGACGCTGGGGCAACACCGATGTGTGGAGCGTATTCTGGAAACAACTCACCATCCTGGGTTCATTCGGCTGGAACGCGCGCGAATTTTACCAGGTTTGGGATTTGATCACGCAAGGCGTGTTTCACCCGGTGATTGATCGCACGTTTCCGCTCGCAGAGACAGCGGCGGCACAACAGTACTTGATGGATCGCAAACAATTTGGTAAAGTATTGGTCGTAGATTGACAACGAGAGTAACCCGTGAAAAAATTTATCGCCGTGGCAGGCAACATTGGTGTTGGCAAATCCACCCTCGTCACGATGTTGTGCGAGCGCATGGGCTGGGAACCTTTTTTTGAAGGCGTCACCGACAATCCGTACCTCAAGGATTTTTACGCGAACATGCGCACGTGGTCGTTCCACTCGCAAATTTTTTTCCTTGCACGTCGCTTGCGCGATTTACGCGGATTGATGGATTATCCCAAAACGGTTGTGCAAGATCGAAGTGTGTACGAGGACGCCGAAATTTTCGCCAAGAATTTATATCGGCAGGGACACATCGCAGTGCGCGATTGGAAAACGTACCGCGAATTGTACGAGGCGCTCATCGCCCTCTTGCCGCCCCCCGACCTCGTAATTTATTTGCGCGCATCCGTGCCCACCTTGACACATCGCATCGCGCAACGCGGGCGCGAGTACGAAAAAAATATCGCGGCGGATTATCTCACACAACTCAATGCGTTGTACGAAGAATGGATCGAGGATTTTACGTGGGCACCAATTTTGATCGTGCCCGCCGACCGACTCGATTTTGTCGGCAATCCGGAGCACTTTGAATTGGTAGCGTCGAAAATCGAAGAGAAATTGCGCGGCGATCAACTCGTGCTGTTCGATTGAGGTTGACAATGAGCATACGCGTTTTGATTGTGGACGACCAGGAAATTATTCGGCAAGGTCTCGCGATTATTTTGCGCGGGCAACCGGACTTGCAAGTGATTGGACTCGCCGAGGATGGCGAGCGCGGCGTCGAATTGGCGCGTGAACAGCAACCGGATATTGCGTTGATGGACATCAAGATGCCCAAGCTGAACGGCATTCAAGCAACGCAAAAAATCGCGCAGGTCAGCAAGGCGACCCAGGTCATCATCCTCACCACGTTCGACACGGACGAATTGATTTTTGCCGGGATTCGCGCGGGGGCGCGCGGCTATTTGCTCAAGGACGCGCCGAGCGAAACCTTGCTCGATGCCATTCGGCGTGTGTACGCCGGCGAGAGCATTCTCAATCCAACCGTCGCACGCAAATTGCTCGAGGAATTTTCGCGTGTAGCAAAATCAGCCAAGCCCGCGACGACCACCGAGCCACTGATCGAGGAACTGACCGAACGCGAAGTCGAAATTTTGCGCGGGATGATGGAAGGATTGGCGAACAAGGAGATTGGCGCGAAACTAGGTCTTGCCGAGGGCACGGTCAAGAATCACGTCAGCGCGATTCTCGCCAAACTGCATGCGAATGATCGCACACACGCCGTTGTGAATGCTCTGCGGCAAGGCATCGTCGAGTTGTAATCAAATTGAAACAAAAAACTGGGTGTGATGAACCACACCCAGTTTTTTTGTTTTCGGTAATCACGGTTCTTTCGATGGTGGATTTTTTTCGTCGCGGCGTTCGAGAACCTGGAGCACAGTCTCGGCGCCAAAGTAAAATGTCACGGTGACAGTGACAACGCTGGTAAAGCTATCAATTAGCGCTTTGGTAATCGCCGCCATTTCTTTTGGCGGCACGACGAACGTGTTGACGGTCACCATGTAGAGATACGTCACAATCACCGTTGCCGCAATCGCCGTCCGCATTCCGCTCTTGTTCAGCGACCATCGCCCGCCAATCGCGTCGCCCAGCGACATCATGCCATAAAACGTGGCGGCGGCAACAACAAAGCCAGTCGCGCCCAAAATCGTGTCATGATCGCCGTTGAAGCCAAAATCCCAGACGAGCACACCGACTAGGGCAACAGCAACCACCATCAAGCCCAGCCGAAGAATTTGGTTTGCCATATTTCCCTCCTCATTGAGAGTTGATCCACCCGGCAACCGCATTATAACAAACTTGACCTCATCGCGCTAGAGGAGTGGTTTCATCGTGCGCATCGTTTGTTCTGCCGCGCGTTTCACATCGGGCTTTGGCAAAATCTCCGCGCTGACCCAGCCCGCATATTTCATTTCACGTAGCGTCGTAATCACGCGCGCAAAATCCGTGTGCCCCGCGCCGGGGAACCAACGGTTCGAATCGGCGGCGTGCACATGGAACAGATGCCGACCACACACACGCAAACTGACCTGGATGCTCGGCTCTTCGATGTTCGCGTGAAACGTGTCGAACAAAATTCCCAGATTGTCTGCGCCGACTTGCTGAATCACTTCGAGTGCGTCTGCCGCCGTGTTGATCAGGTCGGTCTCATAACGATTGATCGGCTCGAGAACGAGGCGCACATTTTTTGATTGCGCCGTTTGCGTCAAGGATTTGAGCGCATCCACCATCCACGCATTCGCTTGTTCGCGCGCGATCCCAGGTTGCACCTTGCCGCGAATCAAACCCAGGATCACAAGCGCGTCGAATTGTTGCGCGAGCGCGATGTGCGACTCGACACGTTCGATTGCGCGCGTGCGAATCGCCGGGTCAGGGTCGGTGAACGAGAGATGTTCTTCGACGTACGCCTGTCCGGTGCCAAATGCGGGCGCGCTCAAATGATGTGTCGTGAGCATTTGCTTGATCGCGTCCACATCGAGTTTCGCCGGTTCACGCACGGCAAGTTCCGCGCCATCATATCCCAGCGACGCAAGGTGCGCGAGTTGTGGATCAAGGTCAGGCGAGAAGGCAACGGCGGCAAACTGGGTCGGTTGAGTAGAAAGAACGAATGAGAGTTTCATAATAATCAAGGTGCCAATTTGCCAATGAGCCAATGAATCAAGAACAACTTTATCCTTGGCTCATTGGCTCATGGCTCAATTGGTCAATTG
>CAZPIR010000033.1:0-15050 GCA_964586085.1 uncultured Anaerolineaceae bacterium
CCAACTGACTGCCGCCGATGGCTACCAATTGGGTTATTCGGTTGCGATCAGCGGCGATACCATCGTGGTTGGCGCGAGGGGTGACGGCATATCCCAACAAGGTTCGGCGTATGTGTTCGTCAAACCCACTGGGGGATGGAATGGCAGTATGACCCAGTCCGCCAAACTGACCGCCTCCACCAGTGCGACACTTGGTTTCGGTTATGCAGTTGCCATTAGCGGCGATACCATCGTTGTAAGCGCACCGGGCGGTTTTGCGATCCCAGGCGCGGTCTATGTGTTTGTCAAACCGACTGGGGGCTGGAGTGGCGTAATGACCGAGACCGCGAATCTAACTGCCTCTGATCGTACGGAGCTTGTCGGTTTCGCGGTTGCCATCAGCGGCAACATTATCGTTGTCGCTGCGCCGGGGACGGGGAGCGCAGGCACAGAGGCGGTGTATGTGTTCGTCAAGCCAACGGGTGGATGGAGTGGCACGGTGTCCCAGACTTTTAAACTGACCAACCCCACCGGCGCGGTGAGTGGTGGTTTCGGGCAGTCAGTTGCTCTTAACAACAGTACCAATACTATTGTTGCCGGCGCGCATGAAGAGAATTCCAATCAAGGTTCGACGTATGTGTTTGATCCAACCCAGGTCTATGTTGACGCGGCAGGCAGTTGCGGCGGTAATACACCCTGCTACAACAATTTCGCTAGCGGTATCAATGCGGCGATTTCAACTGGCAACGTGACGGCTTATCCAGGAACGTATAACGAATCGGTGAATGTCACCAAAAATATCACGGTCACGTTGAGCGGCGCAACGTTTTCTATCAATGGCACACTCACGCAGAGCAACGGCATCTTTAATGCGCCCAACACCTCGCTTGCGCTGACCGGCAATCTTGCACGCACGGGCGGCACGTTCAACCACAACAACGGCACGTTCGTCTTTGCGGGAAGCGGTACGCAAACCGTCACCGGCAATTTCACCTTTTACAATCTCACGGTCAACCCCGGCGCGTTCGTGGATGTTGGCGCGAATGTGCTTACGGTCAACCATACTTTGACGAACAATGGCGCGATGAGACGCTCCCCGCCCATGCAAAGTGTAGCCATTCCCGTATCCTTCCTTGACCCTGTGGGCAAAACGACGATGACCCTCACCCCGACCGGTGTGTCCCCCCTCGGCAACACGAGTGTTATTATTGTCACGCATCAATCGCCCGGCGGCGGCAATGCGCCGTGCGGCGGGGCGATACTCGGCGGCGCACCCGTCCTGCGCTTTTTCGACATCCATCCGCAGAATACAAGTGGTATCGCGGCAACGGTACGCTTGTACTTTGCGCCTACCGAAGCGAATGACAACAGCATCGCCAACCTCGGCATCTTTCACTGTGCTGGCACAACCTGGACGCGGTTGAGCGGCACGCCGGTCACCGGCACGGATGCGGCAACCGGGTACAGTTACATCGAGTTGGCGAACGTGACGAGTTTTTCGCCGTTCGCCATCAGCGGCGGACCGGGCGCGCCGACTGCGGTCACGCTGTCGTCGTTCGAGGCGCGCACGCGGACGTTCGATCTCGGCGCGTGGTTCGCCGAATTACTGCGCCGGGTGAAACGATAACGTATTTTTATCCAGTCGGCATGCTTTCAAGACCTGCCCGGGCAAACCGGGCAGGTCTTTGATTTTGGGGACATTGGCGTATAATTGTTTCAGATTTCAAGGATGATGTTTATGAACCGTCTGATTTCGATTTTGATTTTGCTGTTCATCGCAACGGCTTGCACTGTGTTTGTGCCGAGCAAACCGAATGCCGTGATTGTGTCGCCGCCAAGCGGGAGTGTGTTCCGCGAAGGCGAAGAGGTTGCCGTGCAATCGAGCGCGAACGATGCGCGCGGCATCACGCGCGTCGAGCTGGTCGTGGATGGCGTGGTCGTGCGCGCGGACACGGCGACCGGGCAATCGGCATTTTCGACGACCCAGGTTTGGAAAGCGACGCCGGGTTCGCACGTCATCGGCGTGCGCGCCTACAGCACGAGCGGCGCGACGAGCGACCTGGTTGCGATTGCGATTCTCGTTTCACCCGGTGTCGCGCCAGCCGCGCCCACGCCGACGAATCCGCCGGCGCAACCAACGGCAACCGCCGCGCCGATGACAACGGCGACGCGTGCGCCCACGCTCGTCCCAGGTTCGACTCAGGTTCCCACATTCGCGCCCGCGCCGACTTCTAGTATTCCTGGGTTGACGATTCAATCATTCACGGTTGAGACAAAACAAATTGCCGGCGTGATGCAGTTGACGTTCGCGTGGAAATCGTCCGGCGGGTTGAACGCGCGCATCGTGAGCGGCACGTCGCAACGCTTCCCGACTGCATGGAATGTGCAACCGAATGGCACACTCACGGTCGAACTAAAGGACTCGTACTATCCGAATCCGACGATGACGCTGTATGTGTTCGATGCAAAGAGCAATCAGGTCAGCAAAACGGCGAATGTCGCGTGGGCGTGCGCGCACAATTATTTTTTTGCGCCAATTCCCGGTACGTGTCCTGATTCATCACCCGCGCCGACGGCGGCGGCAGAAGAAGCATTTCAAAACGGGCGCATGATTTGGTTGAAAGAAATGCGTTTGGGGCAAACGACCATCGCGAGCGCGATTGTTGTTTTGTATGCGGACGGAACCTGGATTCGTTTTGCCGACACCTGGAACGAATCGTTGCCATCGAGTGATCCCAGCATCGTCGCGCCGAGCGGAATGTATCAACCCGTGCGCGGCTTTGGCAAAGTGTGGCGCGAGAACGCGAACGTGCGCGCCAAACTGGGTTGGGCGACGGCGCAGGAAAAATCGTTCGACAGTGTGTGGCAAACGCAGAAACGCGAATCGTTACCGAGCGCCGGAAATTTGAAATTGGCAAGCGGGCAGGTCATCGAATTGCTCGGTGATGCGAGTGGTTCGTGGAAAATGGTGCCGTGATTGTGCGCCAAATTTTTCCTTGACACATTCTTGGGTCTGATATAAAATCCGCTCATCCTGAATTGAGGTGAACCTTTGAGCGAAAAAATCTCATACGGCGGCCAAGCACTCATCGAGGGAGTGATGATGCGCGGTCGTCGTTTTGTTGCCTGCGCGGTGCGCGACCCGCAAGGAAAAATTATCGCGGTGAGCGAACCCATCTCGCCGGCGATTTACGCGAGCCGCTGGTCGAAAATGCCGTTCTTGCGCGCGATGACGATTTTGTGGGACACGTTGGTGCTCGGCACCAAAATGCTCTTGTTCTCGGCGAACATTGCGGTGCAAGAAGAGACCGCGCACGCGCACGCCGAAGCGAAACCCGGGTCAACGCCGGCTCCTGCGCCAACGGCGAACGATGGTTTACCGGCTGGCGTGGCGTTTGGCACGCTCGCGGTGTCACTGTCATTTGGCATCGGCTTGTTTTTCGTGTTGCCGCTCGTGCTCGTGAATTTCGCCGACCCGTACCTGGCGATCTGGCTTGTCAATCGCGACCTCACCTCGCTGATGAGCAACTTGCTCGAAGGTGTGATTCGGCTCACCTTGTTTTTGATTTACTTGTGGGCGATCAGTTTGATGCCGGACGTGCGGCGTGTGTTTCAATATCATGGTGCCGAGCACAAGACGATTGCGGCGCACGAAGCCGGCGCGGAACTGACGCCGGAGACGATTCAAAAATATAGCAAAGCACATCCGCGTTGCGGCACCGGTTTTTTGCTTACCGTCGTCGTCGTTTCGATTTTCGTGTTTGCGTTGTTCGGTCAGCCGCCGCTCGTGTTTCGCATCATTTTACGGATCGTGTTGATCCCAGTCGTCGCCGCGTTGAGTTACGAACTCATCAAGTTTAGTTCGGCGCACAAGGATAACGCGCTGTTGAATTGGCTCGTCGTCCAACCCAGTTTGGCTTTGCAAGGTTTCACGACACGCGAGCCAGACAATCAGATGATCGAAGTGGCGGTTACGGCACTGCACCGTGTGCAAGCCGAAGAACAAGCCGCGTAAATTTTGATCACGCATGAAATCGGATGAGAGGAAAGTTATGATGAATCGAAATGCAAAATGGTTGTGGCTTCTTGTGTTCGGCTTGGGATTGTTCTTGTCGGCGTGCGGTTCGCAAGTGGCGACGCCGGCGCAACCCAATGCCACCGTCACGCCGATCCAAGTTGTTACGCAAGTTGTCGTTGCGCCAAACCCGACCGCGTTCGTCATCATTCAACCCCCGGCAACGCCCACGCCGGTTGGCATCAGCGATCCGTTTGCGTACTGCACCGTCGCCGTGAATGCGGACACGCCGGGCGCGCCGTACTCGGGCGCAAAAAATCCTGAATCGGTTGTCAAGGGATTAATCAAAGCCGCCAAGATGGCGCCGGACATTCCGCTCGAAGTGGCGACGAACCTGACCTTGTGGCGTTGCATGGACAAGCAGGTGTGGGCATGTACCGTCGGCGCGAATTTGCCGTGCGGCGAAAAAGCGGACACGAGTCGCACACCGGCGCAAGCGGTGAGCGATTACTGCAAAACGAATCGCAATGCAAGCGTGATTCCGGCGGTGGTGACCGGACGCGCGACGGTGTACGAGTGGCGTTGTTCGAATGGCGCGCCGCAAATCGTCAAGGAATTGTTCAAGCCGGATGCGCGCGGTTTCATCTCGGCGTTCTGGTACCAAATTCCCCAAGCACAATAAATCAAATTGTTTTTTGTCCGGCAGTGCCTTGCATTGCCGGACATTTTGGTTTCTCGGGTCTGGGTTGGGTGTAACCGGGTGATTTGAATTGCATCTAACCAGATAAGGCGTCGAGTCGTTGACAAATTGAGTTGAGCAAGTTATAATCTCGGCGCGAACCCTAAAAATCCAAAGGAGATGTGATGACTGAGGCTAGTGCAACGCCCCAAGTTGCAAAAGGTTTGGAGGGCATTTATGCCGCCGCCACTTCGTTAAGCGAAGTGCGCGGGAGCGATGGTGTCCTGACGTATCGTGGATTCAACATCAACGATCTGGCTGACAATTCGACGTTTGAAGAAACGGTTGATCTGCTTTGGTACGGTGTACTTCCCACCCGTGACCTACTCGAAAAACTCACGCGCAAGTTTATCGCCGCGCGTCCTCTGCCGCATGAAATTCTCGAAGGCATGGAGTTGTATCCACGCCACGCTTCCACGATGGATGTTTTGCGCTCGGTTGTTTCCATCCTGGGTCTGCACGATCCCGATGGCGCATCGAACTCGGTGTCGTCGAACGTGCGCAAGTCTATTCGTCTCAGCGCGCAAATGCCGACGATTGTCGCCGCCTGGCACAACATTCGCCAGGGACGCAAGCCCATCGCGCCGCGCGCCGATCTTTCACACGCCGCCAACTTTTTGTACATGCTCGACGGCAAAGAACCGAGCGCCGAGGTCGCGCGCATTCTCGACATTGCATTGATCTTGCACATGGATCATGGGTTGAACGCTTCGACGTTTGTCGCGCGTTCGATTGCTTCGACCGAGTCTGACATGTACTCGTCGGTCAGCGGCGCGATTGGCGCGCTCAAAGGTCCTTTGCATGGCGGCGCGAACGAAGCCGTGATGAAAATGTTGTTGCAGTTGGGTAGTCTGGACAAGGTTGAGCCGTTCATCATGACCCAGCTCGCGAGCAAGGGCAAGATTTCCGGTTTCGGTCATCGCATTTACAAGACGAATGACCCGCGCGCATTGCAACTGCGCCGCATCGCCGGCGAACTTGCTGAGCACACCGGCAATCGCAAGTGGTGGGACATGTCGGAAAAAATGCGCGAGGTGATGGCGCGCGAAAAACCGAACATCTACGTCAACGTGGATTTCTATTCGGCGTCGGTGTATTACACGCTTGGCATTCCGATTGATTTGTTCACGCCAATCTTTGCGATCAGTCGCGTTGCCGGTTGGACGGCGCACGTGATGGAACAATTGATGGACAATCGCATCATGCGTCCCGAATCGTTGTACGTCGGTCCGCGCGATCAACAGTACGTCTCGCTCGATCAACGCTAAATGAATTGAGGTACGTCCATTGTCACTCAAATTAACCCGTTGGGATGGAGAGACACAGCGGTCTCTCGAGGCACTGCGCAGTGCGCTGATGGGCGAAGGATGGACGGTTTCCGAGTGGAGCGATCCTGCCGGCACGGTCTATCCACTGCACGCACACGAATATGCCGAGGTGCGGGTGGTGGTGAGTGGTCGCTTGCGGGTGGGTTTGCCGGACTCGGGTGACGAAGTCATCCTGCAACCCGGTGATCGTTTGGAAATTCCGGGAGATCTGCCGCACTGGGCAGACGTGGATGGTGATGAACCGGTGATCTATTTGGCGGGACATCATCAAGAACACATGCATCGCAAAAAACAAGTGGTGCGCTTGAACGCGTAACGCGCGCTCGACCACGATTCTATTCACCACCAAGTCATGCGCACGCCAAGAAAAATTCTTGCGCGCGTGCGGCTTGGTGGTCATCTTGCAAAATTAGGGAGGAACACGTGCGAAAAAAAATTACCGTCGTCGGCGCTGGATTTGTGGGCGCGACCACCGCGCAACGGTTGGCGGAACGCAATTACGCCGATGTGATGCTGGCGGATGTCGTCGAGTTTGTGGCGGAAGGCAAGGCGCTCGACCTGGCTGAAGCCGGTCCAATTGTGGGTTATGATGTGAACGTGTCCGGCGTCACCGTCAAAGATGGTGTGGGCTATGAAAAGATTGCGAACTCGGATATTGTGGTGATGACCGCCGGCATTGCGCGCAAACCCGGCATGAGCCGCGACGATTTGATTTTGACGAATCAAAAAATCGTCGGCGGGTGGGCAGAGCAAATCGCCAAGCATTCGCCGAACGCGATCGTCATCGTCGTGACAAATCCAGTGGATGCGATGACGCAATTGATGTGGCATGTGACCAAATTCCCCAAGAACCGCGTCATCGGGCAAGCCGGTGTACTCGACAGCGCGCGCTTTCGCACGTTCGTCGCAATGGAACTCGGCGTGTCGGTGCAGAACGTGGACGCGTACGTGTTGGGCGCGCACGGCGACCAAATGGTCCCGCTCCCGCGTTACACGACGGTTGCCGGTGTGCCGATCACCGAATTGCTCTCGAAAGAAAAAATTGATGCGCTCGTCAAGCGTACACGCGATGGCGGCGCCGAAGTCGTGAACCTGTTGAAAACCGGATCGGCGTTTTACGCGCCGAGTGCCGCCGTCGTCGAAATGGTGGACGCGATTCTGTACGACAAAAAGAAAATTTTGCCGTGCATCGCGTACCTCGAAGGCGAGTACGGCATCAGCGGCGTGTATGCCGGCGTGCCGGTACGGATGGGTACGCAGGGCATTGAAGAAATCGTCAAGTTCAATCTCAACGCCGACGAACTCGCGCTCTTGCAAAAATCCGGCGAAGCCGTGCGCGGACTCAACAAGGTGATGGGAATCTAGGACGGATGACTGGGGACGGAGGACGAACAAAATTTGTCTTCCGTCTTTCGTCCTCCGTCGGGAGTGTTGAATGACACAAGCGATTCGACAAGTTCATCTCGATAATGGCTTGATGGTGTTGATTAAACCGGTGCGAACCGCGCCGGTCGCAACGTTCTGGGTGTGGTATCGCGTTGGCTCGCGCAACGAAGTGTCGGGCATTACCGGCGTATCACACTGGGTCGAGCACATGATGTTCAAGGGCACGCCGAACCTGGGCAAGGGCGAGATCATGAAATTGATCAATCGCAACGGCGGCAGTGATAACGCGTTCACCTGGACCGATTTCACCGCCTACTTTGAAACTTTGCCGAGTGATCGTATTGACCTGGCTCTGCGCATCGAATCGGATCGCATGGTCAATTCCTTGTTCGATCCGGCAGAGGTCGCGAGCGAGCGCACCGTGATTATTTCCGAGCGCGAAGGCGCGGAGAACGAGCCGCGTTTTTGGCTCGCCGAAGAAGTTGGCTCGGCGTCGTTCAAGGTGCATCCGTATCATCACGACACGATTGGCTGGAAGACCGACCTTGAGACGATGACGCGCGACGATCTCTACAATCATTACAAAACGTTTTATGTGCCGAACAATGCGGTCATCGTCGCCGTGGGTGATTTCGATGCCGACGAGATGCAGAAAAAAATCCAGGATGCGTTTGGCGGCATTCCGCGCGGCAAGGATGTGCCGCCGGTCAAAGTGGTCGAGCCGCCGCAAGAAGGCGAGCGCCGCATTGTGCTGCGTCGTCCCGGCGCGGCGAGTTATTTCCTCGCGTCGTATCATGGACCCAAGTCAACCGATCCGGATTTCTTTCCAACGTTTGTGTTATCCGGCGTGCTTGCCGGCATTGGCGGCATGAGTTTTTCCGGGCACGGCAGTCCGGGACGTTCCTCGCGTTTGTATCGCGCGCTCGTCGAAACCGGGTTGGCGACGGATGTGGATTGTGGCTTTCGCGCGACGATTGATCCGGGGACGATTGATCTCTCGGCGACCGTGCGCCCCGGTGTGAAAATCGAAAAGGTCGAAGCCGCGATTTTTGCGGAACTGGAAAAAATTGCGAGCAAACCAATCAGCGAAGCGGAATTGGGCAAGGTCGTCAAGCAAGTGAAATCGCAATTCGTCTATGCGATGGATGGCGTGATGAACATGGGCTATTGGCTTGGCTTGCTCGAGATCGTCGCCTCCTACAAAATGTACGATGCGTTTCTCGACAGCATTATGAGCGTGACCAAAGCCGATGTGCAACGCGTGGCGAAAAAATATCTGACCGAGACGAATCGCACTGTCGGATGGTTTGTGCCGTCAAATGGCAAACCAGGGAGCAAATAATATGACGACTCTACCCATCACTCCCGAAACCATTACGCGCGTCAAACTTGACAATGGCTTGACGATTCTCGTGCGCGATAATCCAAACAACGCGTCGGTGACCCTGCGCGGACGTTTGCGCGCGGGCGGCTTGTACGACACGGACAAGACCTCGGGCTTGGCGCATTTCACCGTTGCGGCGTTGCAACGCGGCACGCGCAAACGCACGTTCCAAAGAGTGAACGAGGAATTGGATCAGCGCGGCATGTCGTTCGGCGTTGGCGCGGGCATGGAGACGATTGGCTTTTCCGGCAAATCGCTCGTCGAAGATTTTGATCAACTGCTCAACCTGGCATCCGATGTGTTGATGCACCCGACCTTTCCCAAGGTCGAAACCGAAAAATTGCGCCAAGAAATTCTTGCCGATCTCAAAGAAGCAGAAGACGACACTCATCACGTGGCGTATCGCGATTTTCGCGCAATGTGTTATCCTAAAACGCATCCGTATCATCACTTGTCGGATGGACGCGCTCAAACGGTCAGGCAATTGACGACCGGGCAGATGCACGATTTTCACGCGCGGTACTTTCGCCCGGACATTGCGACGATTGTCATCGTCGGCGATTTGCGTGCGCCGGATGCAATTGCGAAAATCGAGCGCGCGTTTGGCAAATGGAAAGCACGCGGCAAACCGGCAGAGCACATTCTGCCCGATGCGCCGCCGCTCAAAAAAATCGTGCGCAAGGTTTCGCCCATCGCCGGCAAAATGCAAGCCGACCTGGTTTTGGGTTACACCGGCATTCGGCGCACTGACCCGGATTACTATGCGCTCAGCATCGGCGATTTGATTTTCGGACGACTCGGTTTGTACGGTCGCCTCGGCGCGAACGTCCGCGACAAACAAGGTCTGGCGTACTATGTGTTCAGCGGGCTCGAAGCCAATATCGGCGCGGGACCTTGGACCGTGCGCGCGGGCGTGAATCCCAAAAACATTGACCGCGCGATTGAGGGCATCCTCGCCGAGATTAAACGATTCCGCGCCGAGCCGGTGACCCAGGACGAGTTGGACGAAGCGCGCGATTTTGTGACCGGCTCGCTCGCGTTGCGCCTCGAAACGAATGATGGCGTCGCGGCGACCCTCGGCGACATTGAACTGTTTGGGCTGGGTCTCGATTATTTGCAACGCTATCCCGACATTATTCGCAGTGTCACGGCGGAGCAAATTCTTGCGGCAGTGCAAAGGCACGCGCAGATCGAAAATTATGCGCTCGCGATTGCGGGACCCGTGGAACGCTAAGGAGTGACGATGATGGAATCGAATCAAGTCGAACAACCGGGCGACGACTTTGAGCAAGACCTGGTCGAGTTGGAGAATGACGGCGTGCGTGATGTGAACGCGGAGCACGTGACGATTCACCAGGGCGGCGTGCGCGATATTACCAATGCCAATTCGGTGACGGTTACACAAGGCGGTATCAACGCGGTCGAAGCAGCCTCCGTGATGGTGAACCAGGGCGGCGTTGTCCAGGTCGAAGCGGAAGAATTTTCGCTCAAGCAGGGCGGCGCGGTGCGCGTGCAAACGAGCGGCGCATCGGTGACGCAAAGCGGGGTTGTGCTCTTGCAAAGCGATGAAACGCAGATGAGCATGAGCACGGCGGTGTGTGTGACAGGCGCAAATATTGGCGTCGAAATGGGCGGCGCGCAGTACATGCTTGCGCGCGAATCTATTCGCGTTCAGCAGGGCGGCGCGATGATTATGGCGGCTCCGCGCATCGAGGTGCATAACGGTGGTGCCATGTTCCTGTTCGCGCGCGAAGTGCACGGCGATGTGCGTGTAATGTTCGACCGACGCAGTGCGCTCGTGTTCGGCATTGCGGCAGGGATCGTGATGGGATTACTTGCTTTGGCAAAACGAAAATAAAATTAAGGAGAAGACAAAATGGTTCATGAAGTTACTCTTGTGCGTGGCGATGGGACAGGTCCCGAATTGATCGAAGCCGCGCGCCGCGTGCTCGAAGCAACCGGCGTTCAATTCAAATGGGATGTGCAGGATGCCGGCGTGGACGTGATGGAAAAACTCGGCACGCCTCTGCCCGAAGCCGTGCTCGAATCCATTCGCCGCACCAAGGTCGCGTACAAAGCGCCCATCACCACCCCGATTGGCACCGGCTTTCGCAGTGTCAACGTCGCGATTCGCAAAGAGTTCGATCAGTATGCGAATGTGCGCCCCGCGAAATCGTACCCCGGCGTGCGCTCGCGCTATCAAAACATTGACTTGTTGCTCATCCGCGAAAACACCGAAGACCTGTACGCGGGCATCGAATTTGAAATGGGCAAGCCCGACACGAATGAATTGATCAACTGGATTCGCACCAAGCAACCCAAGGCGAAAATCAATCAGGATTCCGGTATTTCGATCAAACCGATTTCGGTCTCAAACACGCGGCGCTTCGCCAAGTTTGGTTTCGATTACGCGCGCGCGCATGGTCGTAAAAAAGTGACCGCCGTTGCCAAAGCAAACATTATGAAATACACCGACGGTTTGTACAACGAAGTGTGCCGTGAAGTTGCCAAGGATTATCCCGATTTGCAGTACGAAGAAGTGATCGTGGACAATATGTGCATGCAGTTGGTGCAAAAGCCGGAATTGTATGACGTTCTGCTTTGCCCGAATCTTTACGGCGACATTCTCTCCGATTTGTGCGCGGGCTTGGTTGGTGGTCTCGGCGTCGCGCCCGGCGCAAACATCGGCGAGCACAGCGCCATGTTCGAAGCGGTGCACGGTTCCGCGCCCAAGTACAAGGGCTTGAACAAGGTCAATCCGACTGCCGTGATTCTCGGCGGTATGATGATGCTCGAATATCTCGGCGAAGTGGACGCCGCGAAACGACTCGAAAAAGCGGTCGCGGCAGTGATCGCCGAAGGCAAGAGCGTCACCTATGATATGAAAGCCGACCGCAATGATCCGAGCGCCGTTGGCACGAGCCAAATGGCAGACGCGATCATTGCCAAGTTGAAATAGCCGGGTGCATGTGGTCATTTCAAGCAAGTGATTGCGCGTTGAAATGACAAAATCATGCGATAGCGAAAAAAAGAGATGCCCACTTGCCAAGTGGGCATCTTGCGTTTTTTGACCCGCTTGCATATACTTGGCATACGATGCAAACCTTTTCGATCATGATACTCGTTGGGGTGCTTCTCGTCGGCGCGATTTATGGCGTGGTGCTATTTGTGCTTACCCAATCGGCGCAACGCGTGGCGCAAGAGAAACAGCGCAAAGCCGACGCGCGTTTCAAGGAAGCCAAAGCGGAACATGATGCCGCGCAAAAAGCGTTGCAACAAGCGATTGAGGCACGGCGCAAGAGTGAGGAAGCCAAACGTCTCGGCGATGAAACGATGGCGCAGGCGCATCTCGAATATGACGAGGTGCGTAAAGAGCAAGCCACGCTTCAACATTTGTTGAATCAAGCCGAAGCGGAACGCGAGCGTTCGGCGGAAGCGCAACGCACGGCGAATGTCACGCTCAAGCAAGCCGAAGAAGAACGCCTCAAGGCACACGAAGACCGGCAAGTCACCGAGCAAAATTTGGCGAGCATCGAAGAAGAACGGCTCGACGCGGAAGAAGACCGGTACGCCGCCGAAGTCGCGCTGACCAAAGCCGAAGAGGAAAGCACGCGCGCAAACGAATGGAACGCGTCCGCCGAAGAAAAACTGGAACAAGCCGCGGCAGAGCACGAGCAGGCGCGCGAAGAACGTCTCGCCGCCGAACAAAAATTGACGCTTGCCCAGGATCGCTTGGAACAAGCCGACGACGCGCAACAATCGGCAAAGAAAACTTTGCGCCAGGTCGTCGAAGAACGTTACCTCGTCGAAGAGAAACGGCGCGCGAACGAAGAATTGATTCGACGCCTCGAAGCCGAGCGGCGCACGCTTGAACAATTGCAAACCCAGGTCAAAGCCGAACGGCAAACGGCAGACCGCGCTCTGCGCGAGGCGCAAGAGTTGCGCGATGTCGCCGAGCCATTGATGGCGGTCGCGCAAGCCGAACGGCAACGACTCGACAAGGAACGACTCGAATTAGATCAAAGTCGTTTGCGTTTGAAAAACGAACGCAACGAGTGGCACGCGCAAATCGAACAAGAGCAGGCGCAACACGCGCGCGAAATGCAAACGGCGCGTCAGGCATTTGAACAAGAACAAAACGATTGGCACACCCAGGTTGAGCACGATCAGGTGCGGCGCACCCAGGAATGGGAATCGGCGCGGTACGCGTTGGAAGAAGAACAGCGCGCGGCGCGCGCGGCATTGGACGAAGAACGCACTCGCTATGCGCGCGAGATTACCGACGCGCGCCAAAAGATTGCCGAAGAACAACGCGTCGCGCTGGACCAGGTCTCCCAGGTTCGCGCGCGAAACGAAAAAGAATTATCCGAGGCGCGTCAAACCATCGAAGTGGAGCAAGCCGCCGTGCGCACGCGCATCGAACGCGAGCGCGACCAACATGCGCGCGAAATTGCGCGCGCGCGCCAAGTGTTTGCGGACGAAAAAGTGGCGTGGCAAGCCCAGTTCGATCAAGAGCGCGAACAGCACGCGAACGAAACGCGTGAGGCGCATCAGGCGTTTGATCACGAAAAAGTGGCGTGGCAAACGCGCGTCGAGCAGGAACGCGAACAGCGCGTGCGTCAAGATGCCGAGGCGCAACAAACTTTTGAACGCGAAAAATTGGCGTGGCAAGCGCAAGCGCAAATCGAACTCGACCAGGCGCGCCAAGCGTTGCAAAAAGAGCAAGACACGTGGCGCGCGAATGCGGAAAACGAGCTGACGCAAAAACAACGCCAACTGGAAGATGAACGCGCGCGCATCAATTCCCAGGTCGCGAACGCGGAACAGAAATTGCGCCAGGCGCACGAGTCGCGCCAGCAAGCACGCGAGGCGCGCGTCGCGGCAGAGCAGGCACGCACCGAGGCGCAACAACGTTTGACGCGCGCGCAGGAACTCGAACGCGCGACGGAACAACGCATCGCGCAAGCCGACGAGAGCGAGCGACGCGTGGAGGAATTGCGCGCCGTGACCGAGCCACTCGCCGCGCGCGTGACCCAGGATCGCGAGCAAGCCGCGCAGGATCGCGCGACCGCAGAGCAAGCCCTCGCGCAGGCGCAAGCCGAACGCCAAGCCGCGCAAGAAGCGTTGCGCGCGGCGGATGAAAAATATCATCTCGCGCGCGAAGCGCAGATGGACGCCGAGATCGGTTTTCAACAATCCCAGCAAGACCGCGAGCAAGCCGCGCATGATCGTGCCATTGCGGAAGAAGCGCAACGCGATGCAGAAGGATTGCGCGCGCAAGCGCAAAAGTTGGCGCAGGACATTGCCGAAGCGCAGGAAGAAATTCGCCGCGCGCGCCGCGAACAAAAAAACGAACCCGATTCCTTGTTACTGCGTCGTTTGCAAAAACGCCAAGCCGAAGAATCCAAACAAAAATCACGCCCCGATTGACATGCAATTTTATTACATTCGTCACGCCCAGTCGGCGAACAATCATTTGTACGCCACAACCAATTCATCGCTGGGACGCAGTCACGACCCCGAACTGACCGAACTCGGCGAACGCCAAGCCGAACGCCTCGCGCAATTTATCCGCGACCAGGATTTCAGTCTCACGCATCTCTATGCCAGTTTGATGGTTCGCGCCATCGAAACCGGCACGCGCATCGCGCACGCGACCGGCGTGCCGCTTGCGGCGTGGGAGGACATTCACGAGACTGGCGGGATTTATCTCGACGACCCGGCGACCAGCGAACGCATCGGGCAAGCCGGCAACACGCGCGCGTACTTGGCGGCGCGTTTTCCGCATTTGGTTTTGCCGGATTCACTCGGCGAAGCGGGCTGGTGGAATTTTCGTCCGTTCGAGGAACGCGCTCTGCGTCCGGCGCGCGCGGCGCGGGTGCTGAACGATTTGCTCGCGCGGCACGGCGGCACGAATGACCGCGTCGCCATCGTGAGTCACGGCGGGTTTTACAATTATTTGCTCGCGGCGATTTTGAAAATGGAAGATCGCGAGGGCTATTGGTTTGGGTGCAACAATGTTTCGATTTCGCGGATTGATTTTAACGCCGAGGGCATCGCGGTGGCGTACTTGAACCGGGTGGATTTTTTGCCGTTTGAAATGGTGACGTGAAGACAGTAGACAGTAGACAGACCACTGAGAGACCTCCCGGGTTGGGAAACCTGGGAGGTCTTGTTGTTTCACTGATCATTGTCATCCCGAGCCGAGAAGCGGCGAGG
>CAZPIR010000034.1:0-1526 GCA_964586085.1 uncultured Anaerolineaceae bacterium
GAAAAAATACGACCGCCGACGATAGACCGCCGGAATATTCAAACATTAGAGCGAATTCCGATTCGATTTACGGCACGGTAGAGACGTTGCAGGGCAATGCCTCTACAAGACGAACCCTAAATCCAATTGGAAACGGCTCTACACAACCATCACATCAACGCCACGCGCACGCAGAGATTTGACGAGCGCGGTTGGCGCACCCGCATCGGTGATGATGTGCGCGAGACGCTCGATGGGCGCGAATGAGGTCAACCCCACTTCGCCGAACTTGGTACCATCGGCAATCGCAATCACTTCCTGGCAACGTTCGATCATCGCCTTTTTGACATTGACCTCTTGCATATTCAAATCGGTCAACCCTTGTTCCAGACTGATGCCGCGCGCGCCAAAAAAACCTTTCGTCGCATTGATCTGCGCGAGCATCTCCCAGGTAAACGTGCCATAGACCGAATAAGCGGCGGCGCGCACAATGCCCCCGGTTAAAATCGTCGTGATGTCGGGACGCTCGGCAAGTTCGAGCGCGGTGTGCAGACCATTCGTGATGATCGTCAAATCGCCGAGGTCGTGGCGATTGAGAATCGCGCGCGCAACATGGAGCGCGGTCGTGCTCGCATCGAGGATGATTGAATCGCGTGAATTAATCAACAACGCGGCGGCTTGCGCGATGCGCTGTTTTTGCTCGGCGTTCAATTTATCGCGCGCAGAAAAAGTAAACTCTTGTTTGCCGCGTTCGATTGCCACCGCGCCGCCATGCGTGCGCATAATCAACCCTTCCGATGCCATGCGATTCAAATCTTGACGCACAGTCACTTCGGACACGTCAAGCAATTCGCTCAACTCGCTGACGGTTGCGCTTTGCTTTTCTTTCACGATATTCAAAATTTGGTCGCGCCGAGTGATAGGAAGCATAGGAAATTCTTGCGAAAATTATACGTTTGTTTTCGATGATTGTCAATTATTTTCGATGATTGACAAAACCGAAGGGTTATGATATTTTAATGAAAATCTTACTCTCCCTCGAAGCTGAGTGGAGATAATTTCAATCAAGGAGGAGGAAATGTCTCATTCGTTCCGTCGTTGGTTGATCGCACTGACGCTGATGCTGGCAATCGTGATTGTTGCTGTGGCGTGCGCACCTAGTCCCACGCCTGCCCCCACCCCGCAACCCCCGACTGCCGCACCGCAACCAACCAAAGCACCCGAACCAACCAAAGCCCCTGTTGCAACCACCGCGCCTGCCGCGACCAAAGCAACCGAGCCAACCAAACCTGCCGCAACTGTCGCGCCCACGACCGCGGCGGCGACCAAGCCCGGCGCACCCGTTGCAACTGCCACAAGTCGCACGAATCTCAAAGGCGAACTCGTCGTCAACACCTGGCGCGACATTGGCGCCGACCCCAAACATCCCAACTATACGTTGCACTTGTTGATCAAACAATGGGAAGCAAATCATCCCGGCGTCACCGTCAAGTATCAACCGATGCTTGGCACGGTCGTTGAATTGTTCGGGTACATCACGACGAACC
>CAZPIR010000034.1:1536-4261 GCA_964586085.1 uncultured Anaerolineaceae bacterium
CTGCGTTCCAAGACGTTGGCGGATGTCGTGAACCAGTACTTTCCTTCGCCCGCGCAACTGGACGCCGATTTGCAGTACGATTTTGCCGCCGACCTAGGCAAACCCAATCCGTACAGCGCAAACAAAACCTGGAAAGAAGATTTTCCGTTGAACGCGGTCGCGCTTGGCGATGTCACACTCAAAGACAAGGTCTTGATGGTCGGCACGACGTACGTCGGCGACCTGGGCGACACGGCTGTACTCTACAATCAGGAATTGCTCGATAAAGCCGGCGTCAAAGCCCTGCCCAAGACCTGGGTTGAATTTTACGATGCCATGACTAAACTCAAAGCCGCCGGCATTCAGCCCTGGTATATGCCAATGGCAGGCAACGAAGCGTACGTCTTTACGTGGTACGTGGACATTTTGAGCGACCAACTCTACGATGACATCATCAAGGAATGCGATGGCGCGGCGGGCGACAAAGCCGACGGTCGCATCACCCAGATGGAAGCAACCTGGTGTGTCAAAAAAGGCAAGTGGAGTTCCAAACATCCCGGCACTCGCGCGCTGTTCGAGGAAATGAAAAAATGGTCGCCGTATTGGCACGAGGGTTATCAAGCGCCTCCCGCCGCTGGCGATCCATTCATTCAAGGTAAAGTCGCCTTCCGTTCGATTGTGCGGATCAACATGACCATTGTCGAAACCGACCCGAACGTCAAGTTCAAATGGGGCTCGTTCTATATTCCCTCGCTCACGCCTGGTGGTAAAGTGGCGCGCGCCGGTAATGCTGGGGCTGGCTCACAGTATCTCTTTATTCCCAAGACAACCCAGGACAAGGGCAAGCTCGATCTCGCGCTCGACCTGATGCAGTACGTGACCGCACCCAAGTCGCTCGATTACTGGTGTTCGCTCCAGCCCATCCCGTGCTTCCAACCCGGCTCGCCGATTGACAAAATCTTCCCGGGCAACACGGTGATGCAAGAACGCTATCGTGGCTTTGCTGAACCGTCCGTCGTGAATAGTCGTTTGCGTGGACTTTCGATCAACGGACAGTACGGTCAAGCCAGCACGACGAATGAAACCAAAATTTATCAGGACTATCTCAGCGGCGCGATGACGATTGATCAAGCCCTCACCGCTTATCAACGCTTGATTGATCAACTCGCCGAAACCGCTGTTCGCCAACACCCCGAATGGAACGCGGACAAGTGGTAGTCGTCAGGTAAGCAAGGAAACAGGTAGACAGGTGAACACGTTCCCTGTCTACCTGTCTGCTTGTCTACTGTGCATGGTGATTTGATGAATCAAACCCTGGGGTTGTTGCAAACAAACCCGCGCGGTAAACCGACCGGTCGCGCCGCTACACTCTTTGCCGCCGTGCGACGCAACTGGTTATTGTACGTGTTGATCCTCCCAACTTTTATTTTCGCCGCCGCGTTTTATTATTATCCGATGATGTCCGGCATCTATCACTCGTTCACGTACTGGGACATTAAACGGACACTGTGGATCGGGCTCGAAAATTATCAACGCATGTTCGACGATCCCGCCGCGTTGACCGCGTGGCGCAACATGCTCACGATTCTCGTCGCCCAACTCGTCATCGTGATGACGACGCCTCTTCTTGGCGCGGCATTGGTCGCACACCTACGACCTGGTCTCGCCCAGTACGGCTGGCGCATGGTGTTTGTGATGCCGATTGTCGTGCCAGCGACCGTCATCGTTTTCACTTGGCGTTGGTTCTACGGCGGCGATGGTGGGTTCAATACCATTCTCCGCGCGGTGGGTCTCGGTGGATTCGCGCATCTCTGGCTCGGCGAAAATGCGACCGCGCTCTGGGCAATCATCTTTGCCGGTTTTCCCTGGGTCGCCGGTCTAAATTTTTTGATTTACCTTGCCGCGTTGCAATCCATCCCCGAAGAATTGCTCGACGCCGCGCGTGTGGATGGCGCGAGTGCGTTCCGGCGTTTCTTTCAAATCGAACTGCCACTCATTCGCAATCAAATGCTCGTCCTCATCATGTTGACCTTCATTTATTATCTGCGTTCCTTTGACGCGCCGCTGATTATGACGAACGGCGGACCTGGCACAGCCGGCACGCTCGTCCCGGGATTGCAAATGTATCGCGCCGTGCGCGATGATCTCGACCTGGGTTATGGCTCGGCGATTGGCACGGTACTGTTCGTCGTCACGCTTGGGCTGATGATGCTCAATCAAATGTTCAGTTGCCGCTCAAAGAGCGATACCTAGTCTCACGTTGGGAGTTTTGGAATGCTTCATTTTCGTCGTAACGCCGGTCAATACTTGATTCATTTGATTCTGCTCGTGCTCGCCATTCTCACCGTGATTCCCCTGATCACGCTCGTCAACCTTTCGCTCAAAGACCCTTATCAATTCAACATGGACCCGATGGGTCTCGCATCGCCGTTGACTTTTGAGAATTACACGCTCGCGTGGAAATTTATGCAAGACCCACTGATACACAACATCATCATCGGCATCGTTTCAATTACGGCGAGCATTGCAATGGCGGCGGCCACGGCGTTTGTTTTTGCGCGCTTTGACTTTCCAGGTCATAACTGGCTTTATGGCGCCATCATGCTGATTCTTCTCGTGCCCAGCACGGTGTTATTCGTGCCAACCTACCAACTGATCATCGAACTGAAATTGCAAAACACCTTGTGGGCACTCATCTTGCCGTACGCCGCGCACCAAAGTTTGATCATTGTCGTCTTGCGTTCGT
>CAZPIR010000034.1:4271-14912 GCA_964586085.1 uncultured Anaerolineaceae bacterium
GGAAATGTTCGAC
The DNA here is from genome assembly GCA_964586085.1 of uncultured Anaerolineaceae bacterium. Classification (GTDB taxonomy): domain Bacteria; phylum Chloroflexota; class Anaerolineae; order UBA4142; family UBA4142; genus JACRBM01. The sequence goes on from CAZPIR010000034.1 coordinate 4,285, forward strand.
GCCGCCAAAGTGGATGGCGCGGGCGTGTGGCAATTATTTACGCGCATCGCGATTCCGCTTTCATTGCCGGTGATGAGCGCGATGGCGATTTTCCAAATCTGGTGGATCTGGAACGATTATGCGTGGCCCGCACTCGTTGCGAATGCGCCCGAAGCGCGCACAGCGGTTGCCGCCGTGATCTTTTTCAACGACGGCATGTTTCGCCCCGAACCCGGCGCGGGCATGGCGGCGGCAGTCATCGCCGCCGTTCCGATGGTGATTCTATTCCTGGTTTCGATGCGAACGTTTGTCGCCGGCATCACGGCGGGCGCATTAAAGGGCTAGACCGCCAAACCTTTATCCGATTGTTTTCGCAGAGGAAAAAATGAATCCAACCACGAGTCAACAAATTCGGCAGGCGTACGAACAAGGTGAAGGCATCTTGCGCCTCGCGCCGACCTGGGTGCCGCGTTCTTTTTTGATGCCCGGTCGCCGCTTGAAATTACATCCAGCCGATATCTACGCGCTCGGCGCACATCGCGGCGGCATTGACGAACGCTGGTTCGCTTCAACCACACACGCAGACAATGGACCCGAAACGGCACCCGACGAAGGGTTGAGTTACATCGTCACGAACAATCAACGCGCGTTCACACTCAAGGATGCGATTGCCGACGATGGCGCACGTTGGCTCGGCGTGGAAATGTTTTCCCAGTACGGCGGTTGGCCGGTCTATAGCAAATTCTTTGACAACCTGGGTCCGATTCCTCTACACCTGCATCAACAACAAGCACACGCGCAACGCGTTGGGCAACAATGGAAGCCGGAAGCATACTATTTTCCGGCGCAGTTGAATGCGGTTGAAAATAATTTTCCGCACACGTACTTTGGGTTGGAGCCGGGAACAACGCGCGACGACCTGCGTCGTTGCCTCGAACGCTGGAACGTCGGCGACAATGGCATCCTCGATTACTCGAAAGCGTACCGCTTACGCGCCGGCACCGGCTGGCTTGTCCCCGCCGGAATTTTGCACGCGCCGGGCTCGCTCGTCACCTTTGAGCCGCAATGGGCATCCGACGTGTTTGCGATGTACCAATCCATGGTCGAAGAGCGACCGGTTGGCTGGAACCTGCTCGTCAAAGATGTGCCGCCACAGTTGCACCACGATTTGGATTATTTGCTCGACCTGATTGACTGGGACGTGAATCTCGATCCGGAATTTCGGATGCATCATTTCCTCGCACCGAAAATTTCATCGGGCAACGAGAGCGCCGGATACATTGATCGCTGGGTCGTTTACGGACGCGTCGAGGGTCGCCAACTTTTTTCGGCGAAAGAGTTGACCTTGCAACCAGGACTCAAGCTCACGTTGCATGATGCAGGCGCATACGGCATGGTCTTGATGCAAGGCGCGGGCTGGATTGGCAAGCACCCGCTGTTGTGTCCGGCAATGATTCGGTACGGCGAACTCACGCACGATGAATATTTCGTCACGGCGACGGCGGCGCGCGCGGGCGTGACAATCACCAACACCGGCAGTGAGCCGCTTGTCATCCTCCGCTATTTCGGTCCTGATGTTCACCCCGATTTGCCGGAGCTGGGTGCGTAACGATGCGTGCTCCCACATACGAACGGCTCGGCTATAAACGCTTGATCGTGGATTATCACTTTTCATCGTTTGTGCCGGGCACATTGAAAAACGCGAACGCGGCTGATTACGTTGCGATGTGCACCAGTCTGGGCGTGGACTCGGTGTTGGTTTATGCCAAGGATCACTGGGGGCATTGTTATTTTGCAACTGATGAATTCCCGCGTCATCCCAACGTGTCCCAGGATTTGTTCGGCGAGATTCTCGCTGGACTGCGCACGTGGGACATCGTCGGCTATGCGTATATCAGCATTGGCTGTGACGAACACGCCGTGCGCACCAATCCCGGTTGGGCAATGCGCGATGAAACCGGCGACCTGATTCGGCGCGGCGCGGCAGCCGATGATCGCGTGACCGGACGCTGGCAGTACATTTGCCTCAACTCGTCGTACCGCACGTACGTCCTCGCCCAAATTCGCGCCCTCATCGCACGTTACGATTTTCCCGCGCTCTTTCTCGACATTCTCTTTCTCAATCCCGCCGGTCGCGTGTGTCATTGCGATGCGTGCAAAAATTTGTGGGCGCGCGCTCACAGCACGCCACTCCCGACCACATTCACCCAGGAGTATGTCGCGTTTGCGATTGAAGCGTCCGCGCAATTTCAACGCGAGGTAAAATCGCTCATCACGCAAAGCGGCAAAGACATTTGGATTACGCACAACTTTGGTTTGCCGTACGAGCACGATGATTACGTTGCGTTTGAAGTGAATCCACTCGGACGCAATTACGTGCGCGACAGCGCGCTCACCAAAATCATGCGCGCAGAAGCGAACGGGCGCGAAATCGAATTGATCGGGCATCGTTTCAACATGGACTGGGATTTCACCACCAAGTCGAAAACGTTGATGCGCTGGGAAGCCGCGACCGTCGCCGCGCACAATGGCGCGTTGATGTGGGTTGACCAACCGTTGACGGATGGCTCGTTCGATCCATCTGCGATTGCCGCGATGCGCGATTCGTTTCGCGTGACCGATGCAATCGTTCCGCACGTGCGCGGCAGTACGCCGTATGCCGAGATCGCGTTGCTCTACTCGGCACTCGACACGCGCTTGCATCCGGACGACGAACTCGATTTTGTTGGCGCGTACAAATGGTTGAGCGAATTGCATTTCCCGTTCGATGTAATCGGCGATCAACAACTCACGCGCGAATCGCTGAAACGATTTCGCTTGGTGATTGTCGCGCGCGCACAACATCTTGCGCCCGATGCCATCGCCGCGCTCACCAATTACGTCCGCGAGGGTGGGCATTTGATTTTCACACATCAAACATCCTTGCCTAACCTGGTTCGCATCGAGCAACCTGTCGTGCACCCGGCAAGTTTCATCCGACCCAACATCGAATTAGAAAGCACATACTTGCGCGTGAATGAAACCGTTTGGTTTCAGCCGCAAACCCAATTTGAAACGTGCGCGATACACGTCGAGCCAAACATCGCGGTCACGTTTGAACAATGGGTATCGCACAATGTCGCTCCCGGCGAAATCACACAGCGACCGGCAATCGTGACGGGCACGTTCGGGACAGGCAAATACATTTACGCGGGTGCGCGTTTGTTCGCCGAGTTTGCGCGACAAGAGTTGAACGCGTTGCGCGAATTGCTCATCGCGCTCGTCAACCACGTGTACGTGCCGACCATCTGGGTTGACGCGCCTCGCATCGTCGAAGCGACATTCAATCAACGCGGTGACGAGTTGATCGTATGCCTGGTCAACGGGCTGGTCAATCGTCCAACGCTCGGCGGCGTGTTGATTCTGCGCGATGAACCCGGGCACATTGTGCCGGATGAAATCATTCCAATTTCGAATGTGCGCGTGCATGTGAAAAATCGTTTCGTTCACGCGGCGACCGACGCGCACGAAAATTCGCTGACCATTTCGGGCGATGAAACTGAAAACGTCGTGACCTTGAATCGCCTGGATGAATTCGCGGTTATAAAACTAGTGCGCCAATGAAGCAACGCCGATTGGGACACACCGACCTGCATGTTGCGACACTGGGTCTCGGCACAATGCAGTTCGGCTGGACGGCAGACAAGCCAACCTCGTTTGCAATCCTTGATGCGTATGTCGCGCGCGGCGGAAATTTTCTCGACACGGCAGACGCGTATTCGTTCTGGGCGCAAAATAATCCGGGTGGTGTGTCCGAAACCTGGATCGGCGAATGGCTTGCATCGCGTCAACGGCGCAATCAAATCGTCATCGCCACCAAAGTCGGCTTGCGGATGTGGGAGGGACCTGATGGCAAGGGACTGGGTCGCACGCACATCATTCGCGGCGTCGAAGCAAGTTTGCGCCGGCTCAATGTCGAAACGATTGATCTCTATCAAGCGCATTGGCCCGACGATGCAACACCCATCGAGGAAACGATGCGCGCGTTCGACGAATTGGTGCACGCCGGCAAAGTGCGTTACATCGGTTGCTCGAATTACAATGCGACGCAATTGCGCGCCGCACTCGATACAAGCGATAAAAGTGGTTATGCGCGGTATGCCTCGCTTCAACCACATTACAACCTGGTGCGGCGCGCCGAATTTGAAGGCGACCTGGAAAATCTGTGCGCACGCGAAAACATTGGCGTGATTCCGTACAGTTCACTCGCGCGTGGATTCTTGACCGGCATTTATCGGCGCAACCAGCCAATCCCGGACAAGGCGCGCAAAAGCGATTCGCTCAGTCCGCTGTTGAACGACGCCGCTTTCGGTGTGGTGGATCAACTCGACCTCATCGCCCAAACACATCACATCACGCTGTCTCAGGTTGCGCTCGCCTGGTTGTTGGCGAATCCGGTCATCGCGTCAACGATCATCGGCGCGAGCACCCTCGCGCAACTGGAAGAAATTTTGAGCGACGACGATTTCACCTTGACGTCAGTTGAAAAGCAATCGCTCGACGCGGCGAGCAACTGGTCAACGACAACGAGCGTTGCACGCGCGTCGTTGTTACGTTCATCCGAATAAATCACGCGGAGTGAAAAAATGGTTGAACTTGCCGGTCGTCATTGGACGCGCTCAGAATTGCTTGCACAGGTCGGCGATTTGTCCCAGGTTGCCGGGATACGTCTGGCAGAATGGCGTGATGGCAACGAACGCGGCGTGCGCGTTGCCGAATGTCGCACCGGTTCGGGCTTGGCGTTTACGATTCTATTGGATCGCGGCATGGATCTTGGTCCCGCTGAATTTCGCGGCACCTCACTCGCGTGGCATTCCGCCAACGGCTTTGCGCACCCAATGTTTTATGAACCTACCGGCGCCGGTTGGTTGCGCACATTTGGCGGCGGCTTGTTGACCGGATGTGGCTTGACTCATTTGGGCGCACCCGATCACGAGGAACACGACCTGGGCTTGCATGGTCGGCTGTCGCATTTGCCGGCGCGCCGCGTCAACACCGGCGAAACCTGGGATGGCGATGAATGCATCTTCTGGGTCGAGGGACAAATGCGGCAAACAAGTGTGTTCGGCGAAAACCTCACCCTCACGCGCCGTGTTGCAATAAACCTGGGTCAGAACGTTATTGCCATTCGCGATGTGGTTGAAAATTTTGCAGACGCGCCCAGCCCGTTGATGCTTTTGTATCACCTCAACCTGGGCTTTCCCTTGCTCGATGCGAGCGGTTATCTCGTCGCCGAGCCGCATCCGGTTCGCGCGCGCGATCCAATCGCCGCCGCCGGCCTGGATGCGTGGCATCAACTTCAATCGCCAACGGTTGGATATCACGAGCAAGTGTTTTATCACGATTTACCGGCAGATACGCGCGGCTGGTCCCGCATCGCGTACGTGAATCCGAACCTAGGATTGCAATTCGTGATACGTTCTCAACCGACTCAACTGCCGAATCTAATCGAATGGAAAATGATGGGGCACGGCACCTACGTCCTGGGATTGGAACCGGCAAATTGTTTGGTCGAGGGAAGAAGCAAGGAACGCGCGCGCGGCACGTTGCAATTCATTCAGCCGGGAGAACGCCGCGAATTTGATTTGGAAATTGAAATCGCACTTGTCAGCAAGGAGCAAAAATGAGTGGGCAAATTGAACGCGTTCGATCTGATGGATTGGAAATCGCGGCAGAAACTTTTGGGAGTGGCAAGCCGTTTATTTTCGCGCACGGCTTGACCGGCGCACGCTTTGGCACGCGCCGCCAATTCGCCTCGTTCGCCGACCAATATCGCGTCATCATTTTCGACCAACGCGGTCACGGCGATTCGACGCCGGTCACCGACCCCAACCAGTACAACGCCGAAAAAATGGCGGACGACATGCGTGCCGTGCTCGACCACTATGGCATCGCACGCGCGATTGTCGGCGGCGAGTCTATGGGTTCGGCAACCGCGCTTTTGTTCGCGCTCAAATATCCGGCGCGCGTCGAAAAATTATTGCTCACCGCGCCCGCGTTTAGCGACGGCACAAATCCCGGCAGTCAAGGCATGCGTGACAATGGCAACGCGATTGAAAAACTGGGCATGGAGAAATTTCTAGAGATCGCCGCCGAACGTCAGCGCACGATGCTCGGCTGGTCGCCTCAGGTCGTAGCAACAGTCGCAGAATTTTTCCGCGCGCACGATCCGGTGAGCATCGCCGTTGCGCTAAAAACCGTGTCCAACTGGATCATCCTTTCCGACCTCACGCCGCTCGCAAATGTGAAATGCCCGGTCTGCCTCGTCGCCTGGTCAGGCGATCAAATTCATCCGCTCGATGTTGCCGAGCAAGTCGCCGCCGCATTTCCAAATGCAACTCTGCAAATGATTCCGACCTTGCCGGAAATTTTTGTGCATCCCGAAACTGTTGGCAACATTTATCGAAAATTTTTGGAGACACATTGATGGCGCAATTCAATCGTCGCGCCGAGTGGGTGTGGCGACCTCGCGGCGTGAGCGCGGTCGGATTCAATGCGGCAACGCCATTGGTCGTAGACGAAGCGAATCGCTATGTCTATTTTCGTCGCACGTTCGATTTAGCACACGTGCCGGAATCGGCAAACGTGTTCGCATCCGCCGATGGTCGCTATCAACTTTTCGTGAACGGACAACTCGTTGGTCGCGGTCCCGCGCGCTCCAGTTCGTCGTTTCAGTACATTGACCCGTACGACCTCGCACCGTACCTGCGCGTTGGTCGCAACGTCATCGCCGCGCTCGCGCATTCATACGGACGCAATACAGCATGGTACGAATTACCATCCTGGGATCACGCACGCGCATTCGGTTGCGGCGGATTTTTTCTGCAAGGCGATGCAGGCGAGGTGCGACTTGACACGAACCATGCGTGGCTGTGTCGCGAATCGGAAGCATGGCAACGCGATGCGCCCTCGAACAGTCTCGGCTTTATGGAATATTTCGATGCACGCCGCGCGCCGGTCGCGTGGAACGAAATCGAGTTTGACGATGCGGGTTGGACGCGTGCAGAAATCTTACGCGTCCCCGGTCGCAACTTTGCCGGCGATGTCGTGCCGTTTCAAACACTCGTGCCACGCGACATTCCCGCGCAACGCGAAGGATTTGTCGCACCCCAAAAATCGTGGGTGCTGGGTCAAGTCAACCATCGCGACGATGTACCCAGCCTCGCCGAACGACTCGAACGCGAAATCATCGAACCAATCTCCTCGTGCCACGTCAACGAATCGCGCAATGAAATCATGACGACCCAGGATTGCGGCGTTGTGATGATGTTCGATTTTGGCGAAATCGTCGCAGGGCGCATCTATTTCGATTTGAACGGCGCGGCTGGTTCGATTTTAGATTTCACGTACGGCGAAGAACTCGAAAGCGACGGACGCGTGCGAATGCTTGGCGGCATTCCTGGGTTCGATGTACCGCCCGCGCATCGTTACATCGCGCGCAACGGTGCGCAGACCTGGGAGCGTTTCGAGTGGAACGGTTTACGTTTCGCACAAATCACATTCCGTAATTGCGCACGTCCTTTAAGTTTCAACTTGAGCGTTCACACAACCGAGTATCCGGTCGAACCGCGTGGACAATTTGAATGTTCAGACGAATCACTGAATCGCATTTGGCAAGCGGGCGCAAAAACCTTGCGCTTGTGTATGCATGATGCGTACGTGGATTGTCCTTCGCGCGAGCAGAGACAATGGATGGACGCCTATCTCGAATCGCTCATTTGCTTTGCCGCGTTCGGCGATTACGCATTGACCGCCAAGTTGTTGCGGCAAATGGCACAATCGCAACGCAACGATGGGCTGACGATGATGGCGGCGCCCGGCGATTTTTCGCTCGCGAGTTTTACCAACATTCCGGATTTTTGCTTGCACTGGATTCTGACGATTGGCGCGTACGTGCAATTCTCCGGCGACACAAAAATCGTGGACGAGCTGTATCCGTCGGTTGCCAAGGCGTTGACCTGGTTCGCGCAACATTTGAATGACGAGGATTTGTTGACCGATGTACCACACTGGGTTTTCATAGATTGGGCATCGCTCGACAAGCAAGGTCAAGTGACCGCGCTCAATGCACACTTTGTCGCCGCCCTGCGTGTCGGCGCACAGCTCGCGCGCCTCGTCGCATGGGAACGCGCGGCGCAATCCTGCGACACGCTCGCGCAACGCGTGAGCGACGCCATCAACAAAAATTTGTGGGACGAAGCGCGTGGCGTCTACGCAGATGCACGCCGCAACGGCGTGTTGAGTCGGCACATCAGTCAGCAAGCCAACGCGGCGGCAATCGCGTTCGGCGTTGCCCCGCGTGAACGGTGGTCGCACATTTTCAAAACGATTCTCGACACGCGACGCGTGATACTCACGCCTTATGGCACAAGCGACCCGATGCAAGTACAATTCGATGACGAGTTCAACGTCGTGCTCGCACAACCCTTCTATTCACATTTTTTACATCGCGCGTTGGCACAAGCCGATAAGCGTGACGCACTCGTCGAAAATATTCGCGCGCGTTGGTTGCCGATGGTCGAACAAGGCGATGGCACATTATGGGAATTGTGGCGGATTGCGCCGCCGGTAAACAGTCGTTGCCACGCATGGGCAGGCACACCCACTTTTGATTTATCCACGGAAATCCTGGGTGTATCGCCTATCGAACCTGGGTTTACAAAATTTCGTGTTGCCCCACATCCAACCGATTTGCAATGGGCGCGCGGAACATTTCCAACTCCGCGCGGCGACATTCGCGTCGAGTGGCGCAAGCACGAATCGCAAATCGAATTGACGCTGACCGTGCCGAATGGCACGCAAGCCGAAATTGTTTTGCCGAATGTGCCGCCAAAAATTGTTGGACCTGGCACGCATCAAATTAGCGACACATAAAACATCAACCGCAAAGACGCCAAGAGCGCAAAGTTTTGTGTTTTTTCCTTCGCGTCTTTACGGTAAAAGTTTTCTCGTGAGGTAGACAATGACATTGTGGCTGAACGCGCAAGATATCGCGTCGGTGTTGAAAATGGATGACGCGATTCAAGCGGTTGAAAACGCATTCACGAGTTTGGCATTGGGACAAGTGACGATGCCGCAACGTGTCGGCATTGGCTTGCCACAGTACAGCGGCGGCGGCGCGGTGATGCCGGCGTACGTCGGCGGCGATGTGGACGGGCTGGGGGTCAAGGTCGTGACATTTTTCTTTGACAATCCGAAACACGGTCTGCCAACAATTCAAGCGACGATGATTTTGCTCGACCCACACACCGGCACGCCGCTCGCGATGATGGACGGCGCGTACTTGACTGCTCTGCGAACGGGCGCGGTAAGTGGCGTCGCCACAAAATATCTCTCGCGTAAACATTCATCCGTCGTCACCGTGTTCGGTGCGGGCGTGCAAGCGCGTCAACAACTCGTCGCGATGTGCGCGGTGCGACCGATTCAACGCGCATTCGTCGTGGATGTCTTCGCCGAGATCGCTGAAAAATTTGCGCACGAGTTGAGCGCGCAACTCGACATCGAAATCACACCCGCGAGCGATGCGCGCATCGTGGTTGAGCAATCCGACATCATCGTCGCCGCATCGAGTTCGCACGAACCGGTGTTGAAAAGCGAATGGCTCAAACCAGGGACACACATCAACGGCATCGGCTCGCACTCGCCGACGACACGCGAACTCGACACCGAAACCGTGCGTCGCGCCAAAGTCGTCGTTGACCAAACGGCGGCGTGTCTCGCCGAAGCAGGCGACCTTATTTTGCCGATCAAGGAAGGCGCGATCACCGAGGCGCACATCCACGCGCAACTCGGCGAAGTTGTGACACACGCAAAACCAGGTCGCACGGACGATTCTGAAATCACGTTTTTCAAATCGGTCGGGCTGGCAATTCAGGACGTTGCGGCGGCAATGCTCACGTATCGGCGCGCACGAGAATTGGGTATTGGACAAATGCTCCACAACACATCAATGTAAAACACGTAAACCACTCGCGCCACAGACGATTTGCAACAGAACGCACGCTACGCCAACCCTGACACAATCGCTCATCAAAAAATGGTTGCGCCAAAAACCAACCAGATTCCAGGAGGATCACAGTGAATAAACGCACCATCGCCGAGCCATACAAAATAAAAATGGTTGAACCCATCAAGATGACGACGCGCGAATATCGCGTTGAAAAAAATCTCGAAGCCGGTTTCAACACGTTCTTGCTTAGAAGCGAAGATGTCTACATTGATCTGCTCACCGATTCCGGCACGACTGCGATGAGCGATTGGCAATGGTCGGGCATGTTGCTGGGCGACGAAGCATACGCGGGCGCGCGCAACTTTTACAATCTCGAAAAAGCCGTGCAAGAAATTTACGGCTTTCCATTCCTCGTGCCCACGCATCAAGGTCGCGCGGCAGAACATATCACGTCGCAACTACGCATCAAGCCCGGGCAGTACGTGCCGATGAACATGTACTTTACGACGACGCGCGAACACGCCGAACGCGCGGGCGGCATTTTTTACGATTGCATCATTGACGAAGCGCATGACCCAACCAACCTGCATCCGTTCAAGGGCAACGTGGACATTGCAAAATTACAAAAGCTCGTGGACGAACACAGTGCGGACGCGATTGC
>CAZPIR010000035.1:0-11848 GCA_964586085.1 uncultured Anaerolineaceae bacterium
ACGGACCCATAATCGCAGCGAATTCGCCGCGTCGCACCTTGAATGTCGCGCGGCGCAGAGCGAACGTTTGCGTGGCGCGTTTGGGATAGGATTTTTCCAAATCCTGGGTCTCAATAATCACATCGTTCATTGCACAGTGACCACCTGGTCGCCCTCTTGTAAACCGGAAATAATTTCGACATTCACATCGCCGACCAAACCGACCTTGACGCTGCGGCTCTGCGTTTGTCCATTTTGAATCACCGAAAGATTCACCGTCGCGTTCGTCGTCGCACGTATCGAACGACGCGGCAAGATGAGCACGTTCTTGCGCTCGGCGATAATCACATCCGCGTCGGCAGTCATCCCAGGAAGCAAGCCGGTCGGCGCTTTGTCCACCGAAACGAAAACGGTGTACGTGACCGCGCCTGATGTGCTCGCGCGTTTTGGCACGACGCGGCTCACTTTGCCGGTGAAGGTTTCACTCGGACGCGCATCGAACGAAATCGTCGCCGGTTGTCCGGCTTGCACCGCGACCACATCTTGCTGACCGATGCTCGTTTGCACTTCGATTTGATTCAGGTCGGCAACTTCGACGACCGTCGTGCGCGCGGAAATCGTGTCGCCGACCTGCCCGGTCACACTCAACACGCGACCAGTGAACGGCGCAATCATCACCGCATCCGTCAAATCGGCTTGCGCTTGTTTCAAATCGGCTTCGGCAGAACGCATATTGAGTTCGGCTTGGCGCACATCGGTTGACGTGATTGGATTGCTCGCGCGAATTTGACTGAGCGTGTTGACCTTGATTTGATATTCGACCTGAGCCTGCGCCAATGCCAAACGCAGCGGCGCTTGGTCAAGACTCGCCAGCACCTTGCCTTCGTTCACCTGATCGCCCGCGCGCACATTCAACTCGACGAGACGACCTGCCGCTGAAAATGACAGCGCGCGTGTACTCGCGGCGACGACTTCGCCGGGCACGGTAAGAACCTGGCGCACATCGCCGCGCGTGACGCGCGTGGTGCGGACTTGGGCGGTTGGTGTGGCTTGCTGGGTGGCGGGGAGGGGGTTGGGAACTGCGAACGAGGAGGTCACGCTAAAATATCCGAGCACACCGGAAAGAACAATCAACGCGAGTGAGATAAAAATTCCTAGCGGGATGATCAAACGTTTCATCCAGACTCTCCTTCGAGTGGCAAGCGATTCGGGCGGGCATGAGACGTGCTCGACATGATTATACTCCAATTTTCATGCGGCGACCTCAGCATAAAACACTTGACTGAGAAACAACTGAGAAACAACTGAATAAAACCTGAAAATTTGTTGAGAACCGACGGACTCGTGTTTTGTGTGAGGCGCGAGTTGTGTAATGTGTGGATGTGCATACAATTCGCGCGTAGATGTACAGAAGCGCAAACAAAAAAATTGCACAGCGAGGTTGCATGAACACGGAACGATTGATTGCCTTTACTCAAGCACTTGTTCGCACGCCGAGTTTGAGCGGCGAAGAAAAAGCGGCGGTCGAACTTGTCCTCGCCGAGATGCGCGACCTGGGATTTGATCGCATGTGGGCAGATGCGAATGGCTCGGCGATTGGTATTCTGCAAGGCGCGCGTCCCGGCAAAACGATTTTGCTCGACGCGCATTGCGACACGGTCGGCATTGCGCCGGGTTCGCCGTGGACGCGCAAGCCGTTTGCGGCGGAAATTGAAAATGGATTCATGTACGGACGCGGCACGGCGGATATGAAAGGCGCGCTCGCGGCGATCATTCACGGCGCGGCGAGCGTGAATCGCGCGAACCTCGCCGGGCAAATTGTGGTGAGCGCAACCGTGCTCGAAGAAGTGATGGAAGGGGTGAGTCTGGGTGCGGTGATGCAAGAACTCGAACCGGATTTCGTCGTCATTGGCGAGGCAACCGAATTGAATTTGAATCGCGGCGGACGCGGACGCGCCGAGATTCAACTCGAAACAACTGGCAAGCCCGCGCACTCATCCTCGCCGCAACTGGGTGTGAATGCCGTGACATTGATGTTGCGTGCCGTGCAAGCCATCGAGCAAATGCCAGTCGCGCACGATGAATTGCTCGGTGAAGCGTTGATGGTCTTGACCGACATTATTTCCGATCCGTATCCCGGCTATTCGGTCATTCCCAGTCGTTGCCGTGTCACGTATGATCGGCGTTTACTGCCGGGCGAAACCGTTGCGAGTGTGTTGGGCGCGTTGCCCGTCAACGCCAAAATTGCCGAGGGCGAGCATGCGACGTACACCGGCGCGACCTTGCGCGGCGCAAAATTTTTTCCGGCGTGGTTGTTGGCGCAAGACCATCCTTTTGTGCAGAGCGCGTTGCGCGGTTTACGGACGGCGGGATTGAAGCCGCAGATCGGCGCGTACCGTTTTTGCACGAACGCTGCGCACAGCGCCGGCATCGCGCGCGTACCGACCGTGGGTTTCGGTCCGGCGCGCGAAGGCGACGCACATGTGGTGGACGAACACATCGCACTTGCCGATCTCATTGCGGCGGCGCGTGGGTATCAGGGAATCATCGAGGCGGTGCTTGCCGACTAACCCGGCACGATAAAAGCAAAAGCGTAGACTGGGAAGGTCTACGCTTTTCAATTTGTTGGGCTAACCGCACGCCGTATTATTTGCGCGCGTCAAAATCCGCGATGAATTTTTCGGCTTCGAGTTCTGCCATGCAACCATACCCCGCGCTGACGACGGCTTGGCGAAACACGTGGTCGTGTGATTCACCGGCGGCGAACACGCCGGGAATGTTCGTGTGCAGACGCGCGTCCACCTGCAAGTAACCTTCCTCGTCCATGTCGAGTTGTCCCTTGAACAAATTGGTGTTGGGAATGTGTCCGACGTAAACGAAAATGCCTTGCGCCGGAATTTCGCTTGTTGCGTTTGTTTTGGTGTCTTGCAACACAAGCGTCTCGACCTTGCCCGTACCCTTGATTTGGCTAATGACCGAGTTCCACACAAAATTGATTTTCGGATTTTCACGCGCGCGATCTTGCAGAATCGGTTGCGCGCGCAGAGCGTCGCGACGATGAATGATGTTGACCTTGCTCGCGAACTTGGTCAGGAATAAACCTTCTTGTAGTGCGCTGTCGCCGCCGCCGACAACGGCAATTTCCTTGTTGCGGAAAAAGAATCCATCGCACGTCGCGCAGTACGACACGCCGCGCCCGGTCAATTCGCGTTCGCCCGGCACATTCAATCGGCGCGGCGATGCGCCGGTCGCGACGATCAACGCTTTGGTTTCGTACGTCATCTCGTTTTGCGTTTTCAGTTGGAACGGATGCGTTTTCAAATTCACTTCGGTCACGGTATCCACTTCGATGCGCGCGCCGAATTTTTCCGCTTGCTTTTGCATCAATTGCACGAGTTCGGGACCAGTGATGCCTTCGGGAAAACCGGGATAGTTTTCCACCTCGTTCGTCATCGCAATCTGTCCGCCGATCTCTTGCCCGGTCAACACGAGTGGTTTCAAATTTCCGCGCGCCGCATAAATCGCCGCGCTCAAGCCCGCCGGACCCGAACCGATAATAATTAGATTTTCCATTGTGTGTTACCTCAATTTACTTGATCGAAAATTATCCCAGGTCGCCCATCTCGTACAACACTGCCGCCGCCGCGACCAAGCCCGCTGTCTCGGCGCGCAGAATGCGCGGACCGAGTGAGACCGGAATCACGCCTTTGCTTTTTGCGAGCACAATCTCTTCTTCGGTAAAACCGCCTTCGGGTCCGATAAACAAACTGATTGATTTTGCGCGCGGCGCGCCGGCGAGTGCCTCGCGCAAGCCGTGCGATTTTTCGCCTTCCCAGGGAATCAACGCCAAGCCATTCGCCGGCGTTTGATTGCACGCGTGCGCGAACAGCATTGGTGGCATCAGGTTGGGGAGCACAGCGCGTCCCGCTTGCTCTGCCGCTTCGACGATGATGCGATCCCAGCGTTCGACACGCGCATCGCTCACGTCGTCGAGACTGCCCACGATGCAACGCTCGGCGAGGAGCGGCACGAACACACTCACACCAATCTCGGTGCCCTTTTGCAAAACCAGGTCGAACTTTTGCCCTTTGAGCAAACCTTGATACAAGGTCACGCGCACAGCTGGCTCGGTTTCAAGTTGCCACTTGTCGTTGACGTGCGCGCGCACCGTGTCGCGGTCGAGCGTGACAAGTTCGGCGCGATACGCCGAACCCGAATTGTCGAGCAGAACAATTTCGTCGCCGGGTTTCATTCGCAGAACATCACGGATTTGATGGACGAGTGTGCCGCGTAAAATCACGCGGTCGCCGGCAATTGCTTGAGGAGAGATAAAGAAGCGATGCATGGTGGGTTCCAGGTTGAAAACGTTATGCCAACTTTTTTCCGACGAGCGTAACCCAGTCATCTTCTTGCTTTTGCTCGACGACTTGAATCCCGACCGCATCAAACGCTTCGCGCACATCATCCGCTTTGAAATCGAGAATACCGGACGCGATAACCGTGCCGCCCGCGCGCAATGCTTTGGCGACTGCCGGCGTTAGCTCGCAAATGATTTCCGCAAGTATATTGATGCAGACGAGGTCGAATTGGTTACATTCGGTTTCGGCGTCAATCGAACGTTGCTCGCAGTGAATCACCGACTCGACATGATTCGTCGCGATGTTGCGCTCGGTCGTTTCGACGGCAACCTTGTCCAAATCGAGCGCGAGAATTTCACGCACGCCGAGTTTCGCCGCCGTGATCGAGAGAATGCCAGACCCGCAACCAACATCGAGCATGTTTTGTCCGGGAATCACTTGCTCTTCGAGCGCGACCATGCACAGCCGGGTCGTTGGGTGCAAGCCCGTGCCAAACGCCATCCCAGGATCAAGCTCGACGATCATTTCAGCCGGTTGCGCGACGTAATCGAGCCAGGATGGTTTGATGACGAGGCGTTTGCCAATGTGCAAAATTGTGTAATGTTTTTTCCACGCTTCCGCCCAATCTTCTTCGGCGAGTTCGCGTGTTTGCGGCGCGCCCATCGCGCGCAACTGTCCCAGATGCCACAGCGCCACTTGGGCGCGTTCGAGTTGCTCCCGGTCATCAGACGAGAAAAAAGCGCGAACGGTAAACGCTCGCGCTGGATCCATCAATTGACCGGACTCGGAAAGAAGCGTTTGCTCAATGACCGCTCCACCGCTGACCAACTCGTTGAGCAGTGCCGCGGCGGCTTCGGCTCCTTCAGCGTCAGTGGCAACGCTCAATTCGATCCAATTCATTGAATACTCCAAAAAATTATTTGAATGCGTCCTTGACTTTGCCGAACACGCCTTTGGCTTCGATCGGTTCTTTGCCGAGCGTGCGCGCAAATTCGCGCAGTAACGCTTTTTGTTTTTCGTTGAGATTTTGCGGCACGATCACGCGCGCGGTCACGAGCAAATCGCCGCGCCCTTTGCGCCTTAAGTACGGCACGCCTTCTTCCTTGACGCGAAAAGTTTTGCCGTGTTGCGTGCCGGCGGGAATCGTCAACGTGGTTTGTCCATCGAGCGTTGGCACATCAATCTCGTCGCCGAGCGTGGCTTGGACAATGTTGATTGGCAAGTCGTACATCAACTCGTTGCCATCGCGCCGGAACAAGGGATGCTCGCGAATGCTGACGATCACATAGAGGTTGCCCGACGGACCGCCGCGCACGCCGGCTTCGCCTTCATTCGCAAGGCGAATTTGCGTGCCATCGTCCACGCCCGCCGGAATTTTGACGCTGAGTTTGCGCGTGATCTGGACGCGCTTTTGTCCGCGACAACTGGAGCAGGGTGTCGAGACGACCTCGCCTTCGCCTTCGCAACGCGGACACGCAGTGACGTTGATGAACGAACCGAAAATGGATTGGCTCGCGCGACGCACTTCGCCCGCGCCCTGACATTGCGGACAACGCACCGGCGTCGTCCCAGGTTCGGCGCCACTACCTTGACAGGTCGAGCAAGTTTCGAGACGCGGAATTTCAAGGTCCTTGTCCGCGCCGAAAACGGCTTCCTCAAAATTCAAGACAAGGTTGTACTTTAAATGCGCGCCAGGTTGTGGTCCGCGTCGCGCACCCCCGCCGGTGCGAAAGCCGAAAAATTCTTCAAAGATGTCGGCAAAACCGCCGGTAAAATCGGTGTTGAATCCACCGCCGCCCGGCACGTTGTGACCGTAGCGATCATACAACTGGCGTTTTTCTGGGTCGGAAAGAACCTGATATGCTTCGCCAGCTTCTTTGAATTTTTCTTCCGCCGCCGGATCACCCTGATTCGCATCGGGATGATATTGCTTGGCAAGTTTGCGGAACGCGCGTTTGATTTCGTCGTCGGTGGCAGTGCGACTGACACCGAGAACTTCATAATAATCTCGTTTGGTAGGCACGGGGCTAATTATATGCAAAAGCGATGTTTGTGCAATCAGGAAACAAAAAAAACATCGGGAACAAAATAGGGGCGTAACATGCCTACGCCCCTACAATCACACCTGCAAATATTTTTTGCGAATCTCTTCGCTCTGGTTAAATTCCTCGACCGTGCCCCCATATCGAATGTGCCCATCGTCAATCACGTAGACGCGATCACTCAACGCGAGCGCGGACGCGATGTTTTGTTCGGCAATGAGCACGGTCAACCCGGTTTGCTTGAGTTGGGTGATCTTGTCTTGGAGCGTTTGCACCATGACTGGCGCAAGTCCTTCCATCGGCTCGTCGAGCAAGAGAAAATCCGGATTGCCCATCAACGCGCGACTGATCGCGAGCATTTTTTGTTCACCGCCGCTGAGGTAACCGCCGCGCCGTGTCTCCATCGCTTTCAATTGCGGGAACAAATCGTACACGCGCGCCAAATCCCAGCCACTGCCGCGCGCCGCGATGTCGAGGTTTTCGCGCACGGTCAGGTCGGCAAAGATGCGCCGATCATCGGGGACATACGCCATGCCCATGCGCGCGAGTTGATACGGCTCCCGTCCGTTGATGATTTTATCTTTGAATGTCACCGTGCCCTGTCGCGGCGGCGTGATGCCGACGATGCTTTTGAACGTCGTCGTCTTGCCGGCGCCATTGCGACCTAATAAGCACACCGCTTGCCCGCGTTCGATTTCGAGCGACACGCCGAACAAGATGTGGCTCAAGCCATAGTACGTGTGAATGCCATCAACCTTGAGCATGCGCGCCTCCCAGGTATGCCGATTGCACAATCGCATTCTCGCGCACAATCTCTGGCTTGTCCTGAATGATCGTTTGCCCCTGCCGCATTACCATGATGCTCGTCGCCACCGAGAATACGACCTGCATATCGTGCTCGCAAAACAAAATCGTGATGCCGTGCTCTTTCGCGAGTCGCTTGATCAATTCCATCGTCGTGTGCGTTTCTTCGGGCGACATACCCGCCGTCGGCTCATCGAGAATTAACAACCTGGGATCACTGCCAAGTGCAATCGCGATTTCGAGAATTTTTTGATCGCCGTGCGAGAGTGCCGCCGCAAGTCGGCGCGCTTGCGAGGTGAGACCCGTGCGTTCGAGCAAAGCGTTCGTTTCGGCGACGAGCAGGTTGCGCGCCGGACGAAACAGATTGCTACTCTGTTTTTTCTGCGCAAGCACGGCGACCTGGACGTTTTCAAACACGGTCATGCGCGGAAAAATGTTGGCGATTTGAAACGCCATTGCAATGCCGCGTTGATTGATCGTGTGCGGCGCGAGACCGGCAATGTTTTCGCCGCGAAACATGACGCGCCCGGTGTCGGGCGTGACTTGACCGGTGATGAGTTTGAACAGCGTCGTCTTGCCCGCGCCATTCGGACCAATCACGGCGACGAGCGCGCCTTCATCCACAACCAGGTTCGCGCCGTTGACCGCTTGAAATTTATCGTACGCTTTGCGGAGGTTTTCAACTTGCAACATTTTGTTCCTCCGTGCGCTTGAAACGACTCGCCACAAATCCCATGATGCCTTCGGGCAAAAAGAAAATCAGCAGAATCAACATCACACCCAGAAGCAACGTCCAGTACTCGGTGTAGCGACTTGCAAATGTGCGGAGAACAATCACAAGCGCCGCGCCGACAATCGGTCCCGCGAACGTGAACCAGCCGCCGAGCAAGCACATCACAAAAATTTCGAGTGAGAACGACCAGAACAACATTCCTGGGAACACGGAGCGTTCGAGCACGACGAACATCACACCCGCGATGCCGCCAAAGAACGCGGCGATCACAATCGCGGCGAGTTGATGATTGCGAACATTCACGCCGACGGCTTCACAGCGCGCGGCATTGTCGCGAATCGCTTGCAGGGTCGCGCCGAACGGCGAACGCACGATAAAGTACAATGCGACGAGACACACGAGCGCGACGACGAGATTGAAAAAATACGCGCCGTTGATTGTGTCGAGCGGGGCAACGAGGCGAATGCCGTGAATGCCATCATCGCCGCTCGTAAACGACGACCACCGCAAAACGATGATCCACAAAAGCGAGCCGAGCGAAATTTGCAACATGCCAAAGTAGAGGCGCGTGAGCCGAATGCAAAACCAACCGATGACGAGTCCGATGAACGCGGCGAAAATTGGCGCGATGATAAACGACAACCACATCGGCATGCTCAATTTCGTGATGCCGAGCGCGGCGGCGTACGCGCCGACACCGTAAAATGCGGCGTGGTGCATTTGATAAATGCCGCCGTAACCCAGGACGAGGTTGAGACTCATCGCCAGGATCGCGGTGACGAAAATGAGATTGATGATGTACGTGTAAAACGTCGGCGCGATAAATGGCGTGACGAAAAGAAGCGCAATGATGACGAGTGCGATGACGAGCCAACGTGTTTCAATGATGCCAGTGAACATTACAACAGCCCTCGACGAAAAAACATTTGCGAAAAAGAATGGCTGAACCGCAAAGGCGCAAAGAACGCAAAGGTTTTAGAAAATTTATCTTCGCGTGCTTGGCGCTTTTGCGGTTAGATGAATCTTGGACTGACAGAGCGGTGTGTTTTTCACCATACCGATTTGAGTAATCCTGTTGGACGTAACAACAACACGATAACAACCGCGACGTACGGAAACACAACGGCGAATTGCGGAAGCACGAGCAAGCCGATAGATTGCGTCACACCGAACAGCAACGCGCCGATGAGCGCGCCCCAGATATTGCCCAGCCCGCCAATCGTGACGATGAGAAACGCTTCCATGATGATTGTGTGATCCATTCCCAGGGTCAGGCTCAGCGTTGGCGCAACGAGCGCACCACCGAGACCAGCAAGCACGCAACCGATCACGAACGCAATCGCAAAAATCCAACTGACGTTGATGCCGAGCACACCAACCATCTCACGGTCTACTGCCGCCGCGCGCGCAATCTTGCCGATTTTCGTTTTCGCAGTGAACAGCCACATCGCGACCGCGACAAGCGGACCAATCAAAAGTAGAAAGGCGTTGTAACGCGGAATGCTCACACCAAATAAATCCATCGCACCGGCGAGTTCTGGCGGCGCATTCACCGAACGATATTCCGCGCCCCACACCAACTTGGTCAGGTCGTTGAGAATCAACATCGTTGCGAATGTGAACAGAATCAGCATCAAATGCTCGCGCTGATAGAGATGCGATAAAAGCACACGCTCGAAAATCAAACCGATGACAGCAACAATAAGCGGCGCAACAACCAACGCCACCCAAAAGCCAGCAGGGTTTGATCCAAAAACCTTGGTGATGCTAAACGCGGCAAACGCGCCAATCATGTAGAGCGAGCCGTGCGCGACATTCGGCACGCGCAGAACACCCAAAATAAAACTCAAGCCCGCCGAGACGATAAACAAAATCATCGCGCGGGATAGTCCAACGAGCAGTTGACTGATCAATGCATCGAACGTGATTTGCTGTAAAAATTCCATCCGCTACAACCCAACTTGAATTGTCATTGCGAGCCGCGTTCTTGGCGACGAAGCAATTCCCAAATAATTTGGCGATTGCTCACCGGCACTGCACCGCACTGCGTTCGATGCAGTGCAGTGCAAGTGTGGTCGCTTCGCTCCTCGCAATGACCGAGGTAATGATTACTTGCCGCGCAATTTTTGAATGTCCGCGCACGCGGGCATCACATCTTTACCAGCGACAGCGATAATGTCAGCGGCTGTGAGGAAATCATTCTGCGCTTGCTTCTTGGTCACGCCGAAATAGATCGGCAGAACCAGTTGATGATCGCACGCGCGCATTTCCACTTGACCGACCGGCGAATCAATCGTCAGACCTTCCATCGCGTCAACGAATTTTTCCTTGTCCAGCGCGCCGGCTTTTTTGTACGCCGCCGCGATCAACTTGGCGGTGGTGTACGCGTGAAATCCGGCGAAACCAGGTTGCGCGCCGGCATACGCATCCTGATATGCTTTCACGAACGCTTGGTTCGCGGGTGTATCGGGATAGTAAAAGAAATAATCCATCGTGCCGAACACACCTTCGGGACCACTCGCGCCGAGCGGCTTGAGCACGCCGTGATCGGTTGCCGTGTGAATCCACATCGGAATCTTGTCCGAAAAGCCAGTGGATTTCGCAACCTTGAGCACGTTGGTCATGCCCGAACCACCTGTCGCAAAAATCACCATGTCCGGTTTCGCATTCGTGATCTGGGTCAGGTACGGCACCAAGTCCGACTCGCCGGTTTTCCACCAGGTCTGACCCTGCAATTGCACTTCGGGTTTGATTTTTTTCAAGGCGTTCCAGGTCGCGTCGGCAATCGAGTGACCGTACTCGTAATCTTCACCCGCGATCCAGAATTTGGTGTACGGTTTTTTCGCGAGTGCCTGTGCGCCGGCGAGACCCGCCATCACCGAGTTTTCGCTCGTCATGAAAACATAGCGATGACCTTTTTCGCCGGTGACCTTGTCGCTTTTCGCCGTCCACACGATGAACGGGACTTTGTTTTCGAGCGCGTACGCGGAAATCGCGAGCGATGCCGCGCTGTTGACCGTGCCCACGAGAATGTCCACATTCTCTTGCAAGACCAGTTCCTTCGCCATGCTCAAACCGGTGTCGGGCGCGAACTTGTCATCGCGCGAAACAAATTCGATTTTGCTTCCCAACACGCCATCCTTGTTGATTTCGTTGAGCGCGAGCTTGAAGCCATTCAGTGCATCGTTGCCGTACGCGGCGGGCGGTCCGCTGTACGTATCCACGATGCCGACCTTGATCGGGCGGGCGGCGGCGGCGGGGGCTTTGGTTGCCGCGACGGCAGGTGCCTGGGTCGGCGCGGGTGCGGCAGTGGGCGTCGCGCATCCGAGCAACATCGCGCCGAGCATTAGCGCGGCAATCAGAACGAACAGTGTGCGTCTCATCTCTCCTCCTGTGGTGGATGAATTATTGTTTCAGCACGTCGCGAAGCGCGTGCAAAAACTTTACATTTTCTTCGCGTGTGCCAATCGTGACCCGCAACGCACCGGGCAAACCAAATCCGCCCATCGGTCGAACGATGACGCCGCGCTTGAGCAATTCGTGGTCGAGCGTTTTTGTATCACGCGGCAAATTGGGAAGCAAAATAAAATTGGCTTGCGTCGGAATAAATTCCAAATCGAGTTGCGACAAACCGTCGTACAAAAATGGTTTCTCGCTCGCGAGCAACGCGCGAATGCGTTCGAGGTATTCGCGATCATCGAGCGCCGCCATGCCCGCGTGCAAAACGGGGTCGCTCGTGTTGAACGGCAACAGTCCGTGCGCGAGGTATTCGATGGTGGACGATGCGCCAATCGCATAACCCAAACGCAAATTTGCCAAGCCGTACGTCTTCGAGAACGAGTAGAGCGCGAGCACGTTCTCGTAACCTTGCTTGATGTATTCGACGGCGTTCGAGTAATTCGAGTCGTCCACGAAATCGTGGTACGCTTCGT
>CAZPIR010000035.1:11858-14826 GCA_964586085.1 uncultured Anaerolineaceae bacterium
CCGAGGGCGGCACGCGTTGCATAAACGTGTCAATCTCATCGGGCGAAATCAACGTGCCGGTTGGATTGTTTGGGTTCGTGACAAACACGAGCCGCGTGTCAGGTGTGATCGCGTCTGCCATCCCAGACAAATCATAGTGATAATTTTTGTGCGGCGTCGCAATGACCTGACCGCCGAACTGGGTCGTGAAAATTTTGTAGAGCGGGAATGTCGCGTTGCACACGACCGATGCGCCGCCATCGAAAATGAACGCGCTCGTGATCATTTTCAGGACATCGCTCAAGCCGTTGCCCGTGAGAAAATTCGCGTCCTTGAATTGCGCGGCATCGCGCGCGTTGTGGAACGCGGCGAGTTTTTCGCGGAACATTTTTTCAGCGACGCCGGGGTAGCGATGCACCTGGCTTAACTCGGCTTGCAACGCGGCGAGCGCGCGCGGCGATGGACCGAGCGGGTTTTCGTTCGACGCGAGTTTGATGACCTCGCTCAAGCCGTACTCTTGCTGGACTTGCTCAATCGGCTTGCCGCCGATGTAAAGGGGAACCTGAAGCAAACGCGAATTCAATTTTAGCTGACTCATCCGTGCCTTTTCGCAAAAAAAGTTGGCAACAAATTACACTGAAACGCGAATCACGTCAAACCTCACCCCTCACCCCTGCGCTATGTGTGTCCCCTTTCCCGACGAACTACATCGGGAGAGGAAAAGAGGGTTGGGGAGTGGGGTGAGGTCAGTCTTCAAACACAAACACCGGCTCGCCGTAATAGCGCACCTTGCGTTCGCGCACACGGCTCATCAACCAATCATTCAAAAAATTATTTTTTTCTTCAAGCGACATAGCGGATGCTAGAATACCTAGATCAAAATTCACACTGAGCGCGCGCCCGCCGATGAGGTGGCGCGTGATGCCCATCGGAATCAGGTTGCCGCCAAGCGCAAGGCGGGTCACTTCGGAGGGTGCGTAATCGGGAAACACGACGAGCGCGGCCAGGTTGGGATGTTCGTGAAACAACACATCGAACTGGGTCGTCGTGACACGATGCACGGTCGCGTTGCCGCGATACACATCCACCACACGATTGAGCATCGCGTTCTGCGCGACAAAATCACCTTCGGCTTGAATGCCCAGAACGGTGCGGTCGCGCATTCCAATCACGCAGATTAACGTGCGGTCGTCCATCGCTTCGAGTGCGTCGTACAAGTGCATCAGGATCACGCGCACCGGTAGTTCGCGCACCTGGGTCAACAAATCCACCGGCGAAATGCCTTCGAGCAAATGATACCAGGAATGCAACGACACATTTTGCGACGAGTAGTCGACGACCTGGACGAGCGCATCGCGATAACCCAGTTCGCGCAACGCCGATGTTCGTGTCGCACCATCGAGCACAATGTAACGCGTCTGCCCGTAATCACTCGCGCGTGTGACGATGGGCGGACTGCGCAGAACACCATCGCGTTGCAATGATGCGACGAGTCGCTCGACTCGACGCGGGTCAATGCCTTCGTGCACGATCACATCGTCGAGCGAAACGATTTCCAGGTTGATGTCGCTGACATCGCGCGCATGTTTCGCATCGTGCGCACGCGAACGGCGCACACGCCGCGCCGATTGCATGATCGCCACACTGCCATCGGACGATGCGTTATCGTCCGTGACAATCATGCGTGATGAATCGTTGATCGGTTCGGTATCGGGCATTTCATTTCTCAGGTGGGGGCGCACGGCTGTGCGCCCCCACCGATTGTGTTATCCCAATTCCGCCGGGACCTTGGGCAAATGTTGCATTGCCTCATCCACGAGTTCGGATGGATATTCGTAATCTTCGAGCTTGCCTTGCAAGTACTGTTGATACGCCATCATGTCAAAGTGTCCGTGACCCGACAGGTTGAACGCGATGACTTTTTTCTGTCCCGCTTTTTTCGCTTCGAGCGCTTCGTCAATCGCCACGCGAATCGCGTGCGCGGATTCGGGCGCGGGGATGATGCCCTCGGCGCGCGAGAATTGCATCGCCGCATCGAACGTTTCGAGTTGTTTGACGGCGCGCGCTTCGACATCGCCGTGATGCACGAGCGCGCTGATGCTCGCCGCCATGCCGTGATAGCGCAGACCACCCGCGTGAATTCCTGGGGGCATGAACGTGTGACCGAGCGTGTACATCTTGACGATGGGAGCCATCGCCGCCGTGTCGCCGTAATCGAACACGTACTTGCCCTTAGTCAAGGTCGGGCAGGAGGCGGGTTCGACCGCAATCACGCGCACGTCTTTCTTTTCGGCGAATTTTTTGTGGAGGAACGGGAACGTGAACCCGGCAAAGTTCGAACCGCCACCCGCGCAACCGATGACAACGTCGGGATATTCGCCCGCCATTTCCATTTGTTCCAATGCTTCCAAGCCGATGACGGTCTGATGCATCAAGACGTGACCCAGGACGGAGCCAAGCGAATATTTTTTCGTACCACCCGAAGTCGCCGCTACTTCAACCGCTTCGGAAATTGCCATGCCGAGCGAGCCGTTCGAGTTCGGGTCTTGCGCGAGCACCGAGCGACCAAAGTTTGTGCGGTCCGTTGGGCTGGCGAACACTTGTGCGCCGAAATTCTCCATGATGATGCGACGATAGGGTTTTTGATGATACGAGACCTTGACCATGTACACTTCGAGGTCGAGACCGAAAAAGTTGCAGGACATGGCGAGTGCCGCGCCCCATTGACCCGCGCCGGTCTCGGTGGTCAAGGCTTTCGTCCCGGCTTCTTTGTTGTAGAACGCTTGCGGCACAGCGGTGTTCGGCTTGTGCGAACCGACGGGGCTGACCCCTTCGTATTTAAAGTAAATGTGCGCGGGTGTGTCGAGCGCTTTTTCCAAACGCACCGCGCGAATGAGCGGGGTGGGGCGCCACAATTTGTAAATCTCTCGCACGGGTTCCGGAATTTCAATGTAGCGTTCCGTGCTCACCTCTTGCATGATGAGACTCA
>CAZPIR010000036.1:0-14794 GCA_964586085.1 uncultured Anaerolineaceae bacterium
TAGCGGCATAACGCCACTCGGTGCGATACGGAATCGCCGTCCATGCAAACGCCACCGCGCAATCGCGCCCCTGGTTGCGGAGTGCCTGATTCATCCGCGCGGATAAATCCGGCGGCTCGCTCACCAACATCAATTTGTGTTCGACCGGCAGATAGCGATACAATCCTGGGTTGAGTGTCTCGACACGCTGAATGCTCAAGTACGTTTCGAACGGATGACGCGCGCCACCCGATGGCACGGTACGTCGGGTCGCTTGCCCGCCGAGCACGATTTCCTTGACACCCTGGGTCGCCCACAATAAAAACGACAACTCGGCAAGCGATAAGGATGCGGCAGAGTACACGCGCTGACTCTTGCGCCGACGAATCGCATCGAGCAGTGAAACCGGATTGATCGAAAAATCTTGCGGCGCAACCAGGTCAATCCGTTGCGCATCCGGTGGAAATGATTTTTCGAGCGGCGGCGCAGGCACGCCCTTTTTCTGATCCGTCGGATTGTCTTTCCAATCATCCCAGCCATCGCAACGTAAAACGCGCGACCAGCCATCACATCATTCATTTCATTTTCCTTTTTTGCAAAAACTAGGCGACGAGTGCGCACGCCAATCTAGCCACCGCCGCATTACTGTTCAGCACAATCGCGCCGGCTTTTTTGAGCGCGTCGGTTTGGCGCGACAAATTTTGCGGATCGTTTTCCGTGCCCGTGACCGACGCGATAAAAATCAATTCGCGATTTTTCTTCGCCGCGATTTGTTTTGCTTCCCGAATCGCCGCGCCGAGTTCGGATGCGGGATCTGCATTGGAACCGTAACCGATGACCACATCGAGCGCGATGACGGCGACACTGGAATCGCGCGCCTCTTGCAAAATGCGTTTCACACGCAAGGTTGAGTCAATCATCGGGTGCGGACGCCCAATCGTAAATTCTTCTTCGCCAAGGTCAACGACCGTGTGCGCTTTGCTCTTGTTCGAGTCGGACAATTGAAATTTCTGATCGAGCGGCGCGTTCGACCAGATGCCGCCAAGCGACGCTTGCCAGATTCGCATCGTCTCTTCGCACAGCGTGCCACCCGAATACAATCCGCGCAAAAATTTTCGCGAAGCGCGTGGATTTAATTTGCGTTTCAGCGCACGCGCCTTGCTCATGAGCGCGCGATCTTCTGCCGCGATTTTTTTGCGCGCATCCTCAACGTTTTCTCCACGCGATAATGCAACGGCAATCGTCGCCGCTTCGCGCAGGTCGCGCGCAATATGCCCTTTACAATTCGCAATTCGCAACTCGCTATTTGACATCAGCGCCAGCACTGTCGGCTTGTCCGATTTGTTCACTTGCGCGAGTAATTTTTCCACCACACTTGCCGAGGGCAATTTCGAGACGACGACAATCACGTGCGTGTCCGGGTCGGCTTGAAGCATTTGCAAACCGTGCAATAACATTTTGCCGCCGACCTTTTCGCTCACGTCGCGTCCGCCAGTACCGATGCCTTGTGTGATACCTAGCCCCGCTTTCGCGATCAAGGTGCTCACTTCTTGCAAGCCCGTGCCTGCCGCCGCAACGATGCCAATGTCGCCGCGCGGAATTGCGTTCGCAAATCCCAGACCCACACCATTCAAAATCGCCGTGCCTGCGCCGGGTCCCATCAACAACAAATTGTGCGCACACGCGTACTCTTTTAACGCAATTTCATCTTCAACCGAGACGTGATCGCTAAATAGCAAAACGTGCAAACCGGCGCGCAGAGCATCCCACGCCTGCGCCGCCGCATACTGTCCCGCAACCGAAATCACGGCGACGTTCGCGGTTGGCATAGCACGAATCGCGCCGCGCATTGTTCGGGATCGCGTCGTCCCACTCGATTGCACCGACGCGGCTTTTTGCGCGAGCAACGTCTGCGCTTGAGCAATCGCCGCGCGCGCGCTGGCTTCATCTTTCGCTTTGACCGCGATGATGAGGTCGTTCGGGCTCGCCGCTTGCGCTTCGGTCGTCAACAGACCGGCTTGCAACAACACGGCTTGATTGGCGGGTGTGCCCATCACAACCGAAACATCGGTGACACCGGGCAAAACACCTAGGTCGCGCGCGAGCAACATCAACGCGACAGAATCGCGGTACTCGCCGGGTTTGATCAAGGTTTGAATCATTGTCAAAATTTCCTTTGCGCGGAGGAAAAATAAAAAACACCTCTCGCGACGCAGACAGACGCGCCGAACGATTAGGTGTCGGATTTATTTGCAGATATGGAAACGAGGAATCCAAAAACGGATTGCGTGCCGAGACATCCGCTTGCTTCTCCCTCGAAGTACTCAAGATGGATGCTGTTCACAATTCGAGTATATCACAACTGTTTGAGAAATCAACTTATGCGCACCCCGTTGACAAATCATAGTGCTTTGTGCTATTTTACCGAAAATTGACCTGGCACCTTTTTCATTTGCGAGGAGGCAAAATGGACAAGCCCTGGCTCCAGAGTTACGAACCTGGTGTACGTTCCACGCTCGAGTACCCCCCCGTCCCCCTGCATCAATTTCTAGAAGAGGCGGCAACCAAGTACCCCGATCGCGCCGCTACGTTGTTCGGCAATGTTGTGCATCAGCTCGGCGGCAGATTGATGGACGCGCAGATCACCTATCGCCAGTTGAACGAATTGGTCAATCGCCTCGCCAACGCCTTTATCGCCATGGGCGTCAAAAAAGGCGACCGCATCGCGATCTTTTTGCCCAACTGTCCACAGTACATCATCACGTACTATGCGATTCTCAAAGTCGGCGCGATTGTGTCGCCGAACAATCCACTCTACGTCGCGCCCGAACTCGAACACCAGCTCAATGACTCCGCCGCCGAAACCATCGTGTGCCTCTCACGCTTTTATCCGACCGTGCAAGCGGTACGTGCGAAAACCAAATTAAAAAATGTCATCGTCGCCAACATCAAGGAATATTTTCCGTCCGTGCTCAAAGCGTTGTTTTCGCTCGCGATTGAAAAAAAAGAGGGGCATCGCGTTACCTTGCAACCCGGCGACAAGTGGT
Organism: uncultured Anaerolineaceae bacterium; assembly: GCA_964586085.1. Classification (GTDB taxonomy): domain Bacteria; phylum Chloroflexota; class Anaerolineae; order UBA4142; family UBA4142; genus JACRBM01. The sequence goes on from CAZPIR010000036.1 coordinate 3,027, forward strand.
TCCAGGATGTGCTGGCAAGCGCGCCGGCAACCAAACCCAACGTCACCGTCACGCCGAACGATACTGGTGTGTTGATGTACACCGGCGGCACGACAGGCGTTTCCAAAGCCGCCGAGTTGACGCACAAGAATCTCGTCGCCAACACCATCCAGGTGCGCGAGTGGTTCAAGAAATTGGAAGAAGGCAAAGAAGTTTTCCTGACCGCGTTGCCGCTCTATCACTCGTACGCGATGACGACGTGCATGAATCAGTGCATCTACATCGGCGGCACGATGATCCTGATTCCGAACCCGCGTGAATTGGCTCACGTCCTTACAGAAATTGACCAGCACAAGCCAACCGTTTTTCCGGGCGTGCCGACAATGTATGTGGCGATCAACAACTACAAAGACCTGGACAAGTACAACGTGCGCTCGATCAAAGCGTGCATCAGTGGCGCGGCAGGCTTGCCGGTTCAAGTGCAACAAAAATTCCAGGAACTCACCGGCGCAAAACTCGTCGAAGGTTATGGCTTGAGCGAATGCACGCCGGTCACACACGCTAATCCGATCTATGGCGAAAATCGCATTGGCACGATTGGACTCCCCTTCCCGGACACCGAATGCCGCATTGTAGATGTCGAAACCGGCAAGACCGAAATGCCGATGGGTGAATCCGGCGAATTGGTTCTGCGCGGTCCGCAAGTGATGCGCGGTTATTGGAATCGTCCCGACGAAACGGCCAACACTCTGCGCGATGGTTGGCTCTACACCGGTGACATTGCGGTGATGGACGCGCAAGGTTATTTCAAAATCGTGGACCGCAAAAAAGACATGATCATCGTCGGCGGGTTTAACGTGTATCCGCGCGATGTTGAAGAAGTGCTGTTCAGACATCCCAAGGTCTTGGAAGCGACCGTTGCCGGCATCCCCGATCCCAAGAGTGGTCAGCGCGTCAAAGCATACGTGGTGCTGAAACCGGGCGAGAATGCAACCGTCGAAGAGTTGATGGAATTTTGCAAAGAGAATCTCACCGGCTATAAACGCCCAACCGTCATCGAGTTCCGCGACTCACTGCCCAAAACAATGGTAGGCAAGGTCTTGCGTCGCTACCTCGTTGATGAAGACAAGAAAAAGGCAGGGCAAAAATAAAAGATAAAGGATGAAGGATGTTTTTTCCTTCATCCTTTGTTGTTGGAGATGCCGTGGATGAATTTATTGACGAGCCGATCAAGGTCGCGAGTGAACCCAGGACGTCGAATCCGCAAACGTTCGAGTGGTGCGGCATACATTACGCGGTCGTCGAGGTTGTGCGAGCATGGCAAGACTGGTGCGTGCCGGAATTTGCGGCGCACGCGCGCGGCTGGTTGCATCGTCGCCATCGCAACTGTTTCATTGTGCGCACGACGACCGATGAAACATTCGAAGTGTATCTGGATCGCGGATTTGGCAAACGCAATTGGGTTTTACTACAACGCATCACAGAAGCAAACTAAAAACAGCCCTCACAATAAATTTGTGAGAGCTGTTGTTCAAAATTTTATTTGCTGGGAACTTTGATTGGGTGTGGGTCGTGGCACACCACACAATCTTCTTCACCGCGAATATAGTTACCTATCGCATAATCCTTGCCAGTCGTATGACAGGTAGTGCATCCCGCATCCACCGCCGCCGACTTGGCAACCGGTTTAAAGGTGGCGGTATCGGCAAATTGATTGAGATACACCACCGCTTGCGCCGCCACATCGCCGGTCAAGCGACCGCATCGCTCGGAACGTTCATCGGAACCCGAAGCAAACTTGGAAGCCAGACACCAATTCGTCACCGACACGTGACACATTGTCGAGTTGGAAACGCTCTGGGTCAGCACTTTGTCGGATTTGTACTTTTCGACGATGAACTTGTGGTCTTTGGCGTATTGATTGCTCACATCACTTGGAAAAGGAGCTTTCGAGTACCACAAGGCTAATTCCTTGATAATCTTGCGCCACGTGTCCCGGTCAACCAGAAGATTAATCGCCGCGCCCGCACCGTTCAAGGCGCCACACAAACTACCCATGCCGGCAAAACCGGTCTCGCCGTACAACATCAATTCAGAAGGAACCTGGGTGTACGGAAAACCTACCTGCTCTTTTAGCGTGTCCATAATTGCGCCAAACGCGCCGTAGCAACATGCGCCGTTGTAATAACCCAAGTGCGCGCGTTTGCGAACAATTTCGGGATCTAGTTTTTTGTAAGGCCAGGGCAATTTAGGCAATGCTTTAGCAACTTCTTTGGCAACCTCAACCGGGACTTCTTTGATCACTTCTTTGATTTTTTCTACCGGGACTTCTTTCGTAACTTCTTTGATGCGCTCGACTGGCACCTCTTTGATCACTTCTTTGGTTGCACAGCCCACCAAGCCCACCGTCATCACGCCCGTCGCGAGCGTGCCGGCTCTAATCAAAAAGCCGCGTCGTGAAATGATTTGCTCGTCCATGCATAACCTCCTCAAGTCTAATGACTTGCATGTGAGTATACGATTATTCCAATCTAAGGTGTATCGGTAAAAACCGGAAATCATCTAGGGTGTTTAACCTATTTTTGAAAAAAAACCAGGGATGAGAAAAATTTCTCATCCCTGGTAAACCCGGGTCATATTCGATCGCCGCAATATTTCATAACGTAAAATATATTCTGAATGTTTTATTTCTCATCCTAGTTGGACGTTACTCCCTCATCCCAACTCAACACACCTCATAATGTTACGGTCACGCCATGCTCGCGCAACAGTGTCAGCGCCAATTCAATTTGCGGCGCGGATTCCGGAAAATTCACCTGGGCTGGCAATGGCGGCGCACCATCCAATCCCAGCACGCGCTCAAACTGAATGACCGCGCCCAACGCGGTGAGATGCGTTTGACCTTGCGGGTCGTCAATCGTCGCAACAACCGTCTTGAGGGTCCCGTGCGCATCCGCGCCGCTCGCTTTGATCACGATCTTGTGCGCGCCACCCGTGCCGGGATTGTAGAGCAAGCCGCGTCGCAGAGAAGTGAATCGTTCGCCGCTAATCAGTTTCCAAATTCCGGACCGCGTGAGAAAAACCAACAATCGAGTCGAGAACGCATCGTCGAACGCGATGCGCGTGGCGACTGTGTGCGCGCCGAGTGTCAACGGCAAGGTGAATTGATCCGGCGTGTCGAAACGATAGGCATGCGCGCGAAAATTGCCGGGGAAAACAACGGAGTGCGGATCGCTCATCGGCTGGACAACCTGGGTTTTGCCATCGAGCGTCACCTCGAACGGAACCGCGAGCCGATCCATGTACTCGACCGAGTTGGGTCCGGACTTGTCTTTGAGCGAATACAAAATGCTAATGTCAATCCGATCCACACGCGTCAACGTGCGACTTGCGGCAGTCGCAACTATCGCCGCGACGCCACCCATCCAGCCCGAGGCAAACACAATCGGCGCGCGCGGCGGATGCGCTTCGAGTTGTTTCAATGCGGCGCGAAAACGATCCGTCCACCGCGTAATGTCCACGAGCGGAATTCCGCGCCGCACCGCATCCATCAACAATTGATCGCGCGGATCATTCACCGCGTTGATGATCGCACGCGGCGTGAACCCTTGCAATGGACTTGCTTGCTCAACATCAATTCGAATCGAGCGCGCATTGCCCAGTTCGCTTGCGAGCGATTCGGCTTTTGCCGGATTACGCCCGCCGAGCGCAATCGCGAGATCGGGATGACGCTGGCGAATGATGCGCGCAATTTGTTGACCGACGACGCCATAGCCGCCGACGATCAGGACCGAGTTGTCGTTTTGCATTGAGAGCCGCCTTGAAATATTTTTGGATTTATTTTTTCCAACACAACCAGTAACGTGGATCGAGATAACGTTTGAACTTGGCGACGAATTGTTTGCCGAGAAGCAATCCACCAATCCAAAAACTTGCTTCACCCAGACCGATGAGCACCGGCGTCACCATGACCTTTTGCTCCGTCGCGATAGGCGCAAACGGCACGAGCGGAATCAAGCCGTACAACACGAACGATAACCCAACCAAACCAATCGCGCCGTACTTGACCACCGGATTCGGCGCGCGAACCAACGCAGGCAATTCAATCCTGGGATCGAAAAAACGGTTTAGAATTTTTCCATACTGATTGAGCGCCAACACATCGGCAAGTTTCGGCGCAATCGCATTCAGTTTGGCGAACAAGCCGGTTGCCCATCCACCCATGATGTGAACACGTTCGCGTTTTTCAATCGCGCTCAACAATTCCGCGGCGACCTTGTCCGGCGTCGTGATCTGGATGCCCATCTCGCGCCAAAGCGGATGGAACAGTCGCTCGGCTGGCGTGTCCGCCGCGCTCGGTGAAAAGTATGACACGACAACGCGGCTCTGTTCGATTTGCAACTCGCGATTGATGGATTCGATGAACGAAAACAGACCCGCGCGCGTCGCGACGTTGACGCTATAGTACGGAAACGCCAAGCGTCCATCCGCGAATCCGCCAATGTGAACGATGATGCCATTGTTGCGCTCACGCATCATCGGCAAAAATTCGTGCGTAAGCGTGACCGCGCCGAGCAAATTCACATCGAGCGTGCGGCGAAAATCATCCTGGGTGTGTTGCGCGAACGGCTTGCGAACAACCACACCGGTGACGTTGACGACCACATCAATTTTGCCAAACGCCGCGAGCGCAAAATCGCAGAGGGCGCGAATGCTCGCCGCATCCATCACGTCAACCATTTGGGTTTGGCTCGCCTGAAATTTTTCTGCAAGCATATTGAGCGTTGACGCATCGCGCCCGGCAAGCACGAGGCGCGCACCTTGATTTGCAAATGCCTGCGCGAAACTCGAACCCAGCCCGCCGGTCGCACCGACAATCACCACAACCTTATCGTGAAAATAATTTTGCATTTCACACCCAAATCTACCGACTTGCCCAACAAGACTCTACACAATTGTTTCCACAACCCAGCTTCGTTATGTGGTTCGCGAAAGTGCGGATTACTCGACAGTTCGTGGCGTTCTCCATTATTTGATCATGCCCACCCACATCATCGTAGACACGCTCCAAGCATATCGCGCGCCGGTTTGATCGAGCAATGAAGACAATGGCAATGTTACCTGGAGTGGCACAACTCGTTTTGCCTTCAGCATCTACAAATTTACGTTGATGCGATCAAAACGTCTTGCACGTTTTTGCGCGGACTGGGCAAGGATTGCATCGTGGGGTAGCCAAGTCGAAACGGCATCAACGCTTGCCAGGATGAATCACCGATCAACTCTTTGAGCACATTGCCAAATTTCGGTTCAATGCCTAAACTCGCTTCGCGGTCGGCGCGTTCCGGCATTTGATTCAACGGCTGCATCGCGACACCCTGGGTTGTCGCCCAGAGATGCATTCTCTGCCACAGTCGTCCGCCCTGAAGACGTTGCGCGCGGTCGCGGCTATCGCGCACAGCCAGAATGCCAAACACGGCGGCGGTTGCCACCTGCACCTCGCGTGTAGATTGCACCCAGGATGCGTCGTTCTGTTCCTGGGTCAGCGGCGGCAACATTTTGGCGATGGCACGAATCGCGTCCGGCAAACCTTGCGCGTCGAGCGTCACACCATCGCGCAACTCTTGCACTTGATGCCATGATGTGCGAAACCATTTGCCGCTATCGAGTGATTGTTGTTGGTCGGCGACGAGTGCTTCAGCGGCTTGCACAATGCGTTCGCCAATTTGTTTGCGTTGCGCGTCAGTCGTGAACCAAAAAACAGACGCATTGTTGAACTCACCGCCCAACGCTTGCAAAGATTTGAGCGTGTCACTTGAAACAGATCGCGTCGTAGCATACGCGCCGCGATTCGTATGCCGATGCGAAATTGCGCGATACAATTCGTTTTCGATTTTTTCACCGCGCGCAAGATCAATACGCGCAACGTGAGCGGAATTTGCGCCATCGGGCACGAGCGTCGTCGTCGCGACATAGCCATGCGCCTGCGCCGCGAGCAACAGATTTTCCAATGCACATCCCAACCCCACATGCATCTCGCGTAAGAACGGATCAACCACGCCGATGTTGCGCGCGGGGTTCGCGAACAAATCAATCCGCGCGTCGGACACCCGAAACAACCAAGGTTGCGTATTGTGCGGGTTCGCGGCAAGAATCGCGGCGCGCACGAGCGCGAGCGGTCCATCATTTTGATTTGTGTTCCAATTCGTCCACGGTTCGTACGCCGCACCCTGCCCCGTACTAAACACACCCTGATCAACCGCGCGCCATACCCCACCACCCATCACCACAAGCGTGACCACACCGCCCAGTTTCAGGAAATTCCGCCGTGAGATTGCCATCGCGTTTACCTCTTTATTTCGCGTCCTTGCCAGATTGCATCAACAAGAGAATGCCAACCAACATCAGCCACACTGCCCAAACGGTGTATCCGATTGCGTTGACCGTTTCCGCGATGGGCAACGGAAAAACGCCAACGAAAATCGCGAGCGCGAGCGGAACACCCAGCCAACCAATCCAGGGTTTGAAATACGCTGAACGGATCATCGCCAACGCAATGAGTAACGACCATCCACTCGTGAATAAATAGCCAAGCGTTTCACCGATCCCTGAGCCGGCATAGCGATGCAACATTTGAAAAGCGACGACGACTGCATCACGCGTCGCCTGGCTCGATGCCGGGTCAAGATACGTTTGCGCGAGATACGGCACGGCGAACGACCAGCGGATCAAGCCCAGGAATTGCACGACCCCGGCAAGCACACCCACAACTGTCGCCAGCGCCATGTACGCCGTGTCCTCACGCGCAAGGAACGGATGCAATAAAACTGAAATCGGAACGAACAAGATGGCGGTCAGCATGAACACATACCACGTCGCAACCAAGCCCGCACCACCCGCGCTGAATTTTTGTAGAACGTAATCTGTCGGCTTGGTCAGGATGTCCGGGTACTCGAAATTCATTTGCAAAAGCGTAAACGCGATCATAAAGACGATGGGTGTGACGATGAGCAAAACACCAGTAAGTTTGGGCATTGATTTGGGATGCATGGTTACCTCTTTTAATTTTCTATGTTTATTTTAGTTTACACCATAAACATTATATAGAAAATCGCACTATTGTCAAACGGCAGAAATGAAAAACCCGCGAGGATTCTCGCGGGTTAAACGGCAACCATTTGGGCTTATTGAACCGGGATAATCTGCACAGCGTCACCAACCCGAACCTCGCCGCCCTCGATGACCCGTGCGAGCATACCGCGTTGATTCTCCATCGCCGCGCGCCAACCTGGGCGCATATCTTCGATGAATTCGCACGGGGCGCAGAACTTGGTAATCTCTAGCGTTGCATTGCCCACGCGCACGCGCGTCCCCGTCGCGAGGGAATGCAGGACAATCCCGCGCGTCGTGATGTTTTCGCGGACAATGCCGGCGGGCAACTCGAACGCGCTGAGCGTCTCTTCGTCCATCAGCAAAATTTGGCGCGCGCTCCCTTGCCGTGCGTGTGCATCGCCTTCAAATCCCAGGTCGGCAATCGCGCGCACGGTTTCGCGGCTGACCATCGGCTCGCCGCGCGTCGCGCAGATTTGCAGTTTGGTTATTGTTCCCGTACTCATCGTTCTCCTTCAAGACGGTAGAATGCCGCCATGCTCAGCGGTCGTTTGGCAAAATTTTCCAGTTGTGGGCGCGCGCATGTTCGGCAAGTTGCGCATCCGGGTACACCGCAATCGGATGCCCGACCATGGTGAACAAGTCCATGTCGCTGATCGAATCGGCGTACGCATAACTCGCGGCAAAATCAATCGCGATGCCGTGCGCTTGCAAATGCTCGTGCGTCAACAATTTCTTTTCGATGCCCATACACACGCGCGGGCTGACGATGCCCGTCAATCGTCCGTCCTTGATTTCGATGGAGGTACCGATGACGCCGGTTGCGCCCAGCCCATCGCCAATCACGCGCAGGGCCGGTTCGAGCATGGCGGAGACGAGAAAGATGGCGTGTCCTTGGGCGCGATGTTCGTGCAGTTTGGCGATGATGTCGTCGCGTGCGGTCGGGCGGATGTACTGCTCGGCAACCCAGCGAAACGCGGCGTCGCCTTGCTCCGCGTTCCATCCTTGCACAAGCCAACCCAAATCGGTGACCCAGGGTTTGCGCGCGGATTCCTGGTTGATGAGATGGAGCTTGTGTAAAAAATAAAGCGGGAGGAGTTTGGCAAAATACACGCGCGTGCGTGTCTTGCGTCCGTGCGCGGCAACATACTCCATCAAGCCGCGCCACATGTTCGCGGTGTAGAGCGTGCCGTCCACGTCAAAGAATGCGGCGGTGGTCATTTGAGTTTCAGGTTTCAAGGTTTAGATCCAAAATTTCAGCACAGAGCTATTAACTTGCCGCCCGCTTCACCCCTGCCATCATCAATCCCAACTCGTCCACCGGCGTGTGCGGCTCGACGATGCCGTGTGGGGCATGTCATTGCGAGGAGCAGACTGAGCGGAGCGAAGGATGCGACGAAGCAATCTCTCAAAGCGATCCAAAATTATTTTACCATTCCTCGTACAGATCGCGCCATTCGCGGTTCATCTGATTGATCAAGTCAATCTTTTTCTGCCGCGAGCCGCCTTTGATTTGTTTTTCGCGCGCGATGGCTTGACTCACATCGTCAAACGTTTCGTAATAAACCAATCGGTCTACGTTGTACCACTTGGTAAATCCGTTGTGCAACTTTTCCTGGTGTTCCCAGACACGCCGCGTCAGATCGTTGGTGACGCCGGTGTAAAGCACAGTTCGGTTTTTGTTGGTGAGGATGTAGACGTAGTATGAACGGCTGACCATTTGGAGTTGGTTGATCAAAGGTAGTTGAGAGATTGCTTCGCCGCTTCGCGGCTCGCAATGACAACCCTACTTTTAGCTTGCCACCCGCTTCACCCCCGCCATCATCAACCCCAGCTCGTCCACCGGCGTGTTCGGCTCAACGATGCCGACGATTTCGCCTTCGTACATCACGGCAACGCGGTCGGCGAGCGCGAGGACTTCATCGAGGTCTTCGCTGATCAACAAAATTGCCGTGCCTTGATTACGTTGCTCGATCAAGCGTTTGTGGATATACTCGCTCGCGCCAATATCCACGCCGCGCGTCGGTTGCGCCGCAATCAACAGTTTGGGCTGGCGCGTCAATTCGCGCGCCATAATCAATTTTTGAATGTTGCCGCCGGACAAGGCTTTCACCGGCGTATCGAGCGTCGGCGTTTTCACATCGTACTCGCGCACGAGCTGGCTGGCGTGCGCCTCGATTTTGCCGAAATCAAAAAATGTGTTATGCGAGAGCGGCGCGTTCGTGTGCGTTTCGAGAATCGCATTTTCCTGCACCGTGAAATCGCGAATCACGCCCATCGTCATCCGCTCTTCGGGAATGAACGCAACCTGAGCGGCAATAATATCGGCGGGTGGGCGATTCGTGAGATCGCGTCCGTTGACTGTGACCTTGCCCGTTTCAGCGTGGCGCAGACCAGCAATCGTTTCGGCGAGTTCGCGTTGCCCATTGCCGGACACACCGGCAATCGCCAGAATTTCGTTGCCGCACACTTGAAGCGTCAGATTCTTGACCGCGACCAAGCCCTTGTCGTTGCGCGCCGTCAAATTTTCGACGCGCAGTACCGCTTCGTCCGCCGGACACATCGGTTTGTCCCACACCGTAATCACATCGCGCCCAACCATCATCCGCGCCAAATCTTTTTGGCTCGTCTCTTTGGCGAGTTTTGTGCCAACGGCGCGACCATTCCGCAGGACGGTCACGCGGTCGCTAATCGCCATCACTTCGTGCAATTTGTGGCTGATGAAAATGAGCGAGTGCCCGGTGTCGGTCAACTTGCGAAGTGTGACAAATAATTCGTCCACTTCTTGCGGAACCAGCACAGCGGTCGGCTCGTCGAGAATCAACAGCGCGGCATCGCGGTACAACGCTTTTAAAATTTCGACGCGTTGTTGTTGCCCAACCGCGAGTTGCCACACGAGCGCGTTCGAGTCCACGCGCAGACCGTACATCTCGGAGAGTTCACCCAAGCGTTTGCTCACGACGTGGAGATCGGTCATTGGCTCGCGCGACGAGCGCAAACCGAGCGCGACATTTTCGGCGACGGTGAATGGCGGCACAAGTTGAAAATGCTGATGCACCATCCCAATGCCCTGGCGCATCGCGTCGAGCGGCGATTTGATTTTGATGGGCGCATCGTTGACGAGAATTTCGCCTTCGTCCGGTTTGTAGAGACCGTAGAGAATTTTCATCAACGTGGATTTGCCTGCGCCGTTCTCGCCGAGCAGGGCGTGAATTTCGCCGGCTTGTACGTCGAATGAAATATGGTCGTTCGCGAGTACGCCGGGAAATCGTTTGGTGATGCCGCGCAGTTCGACTGAATTGATTTGGGTCATCGTCGCTCCGCAAAAAATCAATTTGGGTAGTTGGGTGGTTTGGTGGTTGGGCGATGTCTAACAAACCAACCACCCAACCACCTAACTACCTAACAAACTTATTTGACGCCGGTTTGAATCTTGCCGTCAATCAACCCTTGAGTTGTATCGTCGGCGATTTTTTTGATGTCGGCGGGCAAGGTGTAATCTTTGTTGTAATCAATGACGAGCACATTGTTCTTGAGCGTGCCAATCATCACCTCGCCGCCCAACTTGCCGGCTTTGGTGTTGTCAATCATTTGCTTGACGAACGGCACCCAATCGTAAACCTGGGTCGCCACCACGTTCTTGGGTGCGAGCGAGGCTTGCGACGATTGATTGCCGAACCAGAACACGTTCTTTTCTTTCGCAACACCAATCGCGCCGACAACGGCTTGCGACGTGCCGGTGAGCATATCCGCGCCGTTCGCGACCATCGTTTGCGCGGCTTGCGACATCAACGCCGCATCGCTGAACGATTGCGTGAACGTCTTGGAAACTGTCGCGTTCGCGTTCGTCGCTTTGACGCCGGCTTCGAAACCGTCAATGTGCAGTTTGCCATCGCCCGCGGGAACGGGACCGATCAAACCGAACTTGCCGGATTTGGAAAGTTTCGCGGCGATGACGCCGAGCACATAACCACCCTGGTCGGCTTGAACCGTGTACGCGTTAATGTTCTTGACGCCTTTGCTGGCGAACGTGTCAACCGCCGTGCCCCACGCGAACGCGGTCTTGGTGAAATCCGGCGCAATGTCGGCAAGCGATGCGCCGTACTGCGAACCGTGCGCGATCACGAGGTCGTACCCTTTACTCGCATAATCACGAATCGCGGCGGCGGCATCGGGCACGTTGCCCATGTTATCCGTGCTCGCGAATTCGAGTTTGTCCTTGCCCATTTCGGTTTGGACTTTTTTCAACGCGTCCACCATGCTTTGGCTGAACGCGAGGTCGTTCGCCGCGCTCGGCATGACAACGGCGATGCGGAACGGTTTCGCGGCGGGCGCGGCAGTCGCCGCCGGAGCGGGCGCTTTGGTTGGCGGCGCAGACGTGGGCGAGGCAGTCGGCGCGGCGCACGCGGCAAGCGCGAGCATGGTCACGAGCAACATGGCAAAAAGTAAACGTTTCATTTTCTCTTCTCCTCCGAAAATTGTGATTTGAATTCCGATTGATTAACGCGTCTAAAATTTTCTACTTGGGTAATCACCCCTTTCAGGTTTGTGATTTTCTGCTTTGAATCTGGCTCAGCTATGAGACGAAAAGTTATTCTCCCCGCTCGAACGGTTTGGTCAATGCGGCTGGTTGCATCACCACTTGGCGCGCGGCGAACATCAACGCGATAATCGTCAACACG